>CANPWF010000181.1 GCA_947581885.1 uncultured Clostridia bacterium | reverse complement strand
CTTGACATTACCCCCCCCCATGCTATAATGGTGATAAGAAAACTTTCGGGAGAAAGCCATGCTTGAAATCAAACATCTCACCAAAATTTACAAGACGAAGGGCGGGGTGGATACGAAGGCCCTCGACGACGTTTCCATCTCCTTCCCCGAGACGGGGCTCGTGTTCCTGCTCGGCAAATCGGGAAGCGGCAAGTCCACCCTTCTCAACCTCGCGGGCGGGTTAGACGAGCCGACGAGCGGCGAAGTCATCGTCATGGGGAAGAGCTCCAAGGACTTCTCGGGAAGCGATTTCGATAGCTACCGCAACACCTTCGTGGGCTTTGTCTTTCAGGAATACAACGTCCTCAACGAGTTCAACGTCGAGGACAACATCGCCCTCGCGCTCGAACTGCAAGGGAAGAAGAAAGACAGGGAGAAGATCAATTCCATCCTTCGGGACGTGGAGCTCGAAGCCTTCGCAAAGCGCAGACCGAACACCCTTTCGGGCGGGCAGAAACAGCGCATCGCGATCGCCCGCGCCCTCATCAAGGACCCGCAGATCATCATGGCAGACGAACCGACGGGCGCACTCGATTCGGCGACGGGCAAGCAGGTTTTCGACACCCTCAAACACCTCTCCACGACCCGCCTCGTCATCGTCGTCTCCCACGATCGGGAGTTCGCCGAAATCTATGGCGACCGCATCGTCGAACTTGCGGACGGGAAGATCATCTCGGATATCACCAAGACGAAGGTCGCGCCCGTCGAGAAGGGGGCCGTGACGCGCATCGGCGAGAACACCCTCTCCGTCCGCCGCGACAAGCCCATCGACAGGGCGACGCTCGACGCGATCGGTGCCTTCCTCTCCGAGGGCGAAGGCGAAGTTCTCATCACCAAGGACGGCGGCGACATCGCGAACTTCAAGCGCGTCAACCGCATCGGCGACGACAACAAGCGGGAGACCTTCCGCGCCACCGAAGCGGACAAGATCGGCATCAAGGAGTACGACGGGAAGCAGACCAAATTCATCCGCTCCAAGCTCCCCGCGGGCAAGGCGATCAAGATCGGTGCGGCGGGCTTGAAGTTGAAGCCCTTCCGTCTCGTTCTCACCATCTTCCTCTCCTTCGTCGCCTTCACCCTGTTCGGGCTGTTCTCGACGATGATGTTGTACAACAAGACGACGGTCGCCGTCAACGCCTTCAAGGAGAGCGATTCCGAATATGTGATGCTCCAAAAGTACGCGGTGACGCACGTCACCAACAATTACGACGGCGATGAGAACACCTACGACAACGAGCAAAACGTGAAGTTCACCCCCGCCGAACTGAAAAAGTTGGGCGGAGACAACGCGATCGGGCTGTATCGCGCCAATTTGAGCAACTTCTTCAACCTCAAAGCGGGCAACAATTCGGAGGCGAGCAACTTCTACCAGCCGCAGATCGCCTTTGTGGGCGTTCTTCCCCAAAATCATCCGCTTCGGCAGACGATCGTCGGGGAATATCCGACGGAGGAGAACGAGATCTGTATCAGCTCTTATCTTTTCGATTGCATCAAGAATATGACCTTCCGTCAGCCTGTGGAAACGGCGGGCGGCGAAGATGTCAAAGACGAGGAAGCGGGCAAGGAAGAGACCCCCGATTCCGACATCACGAGCGGTGAATTTCAACCGCTCACCGTCAACAGCGAGTCGGACGTGCTCAAAACAAAGCTCATCGTCTCCTCGCGGCAGGTGTACACCATCACGGGCGTATTCCAAAGCGAACAGCTCCCCTCGAAGTTCGAAGCGTTGAAAGAACCAGCCACGATGGACAACGATTCGCTCTTCAAGCTCTCGATGGACTATTCGAACTTCCTGCGCGAGGGGCTATCCTATGTCGCGTTCGGCGCGGATGGTATCGGGGACGAGTTCCAAAATAACTTCTTTTCCGATAACTACATGCAATATTTCGACTACATGAATGGCAGCTTCGGCTATTATCCCTCCGCGGATAACGGCATGCAGGATAACTATTGGAATCTCTCCGACTCCGTCGCCGTGTACGACCCCGCGACCGTGCCCTTCTCCGTGCTCCGTTTCGACGGGGGAAACGGCAAATTGAAGGACGACGAGCTCATCGTCTCTGTGAGTTCGTTCGATAGTTTATACAGCAACCTCGCCGAAAACTCCTTCGACCCCGAAGCGGAAAAGCAGAGGATCGATGATGAATACTACCAAAGGCAAGAGGACTTGAACGCTCGGGTCCCCGATCCGAACGATCGCGAGAAATATCCCCAAGGGAACGATGACCCGCAATATCTCGAAGAGTACGACGCTTGGCAACAAGAGCAAAATGAACTCGATACGTGGCATCAGCAAGCGATCGATAACATCTATGAGAAAGGGAACGAACTCAACCGATACCTGACCGTTCTCAGGGGAGATCTTTACGATAGTAACGGCGATCCGATCGTCCCCACGCAGGAAGAGATCGACGAGGCGATCGCGGCGATCCGCCAAATCGTGACCGAGCCCCTTTCCGTCGATCTCATCCGCCAGAATTGGACGAACGGCGGCGAGCAAATGATGCAGGAAGGGAACTTCAAGATCGTCGGCTTCTACTATTCCTTCGGGAACTCCTATAACGACGGCTTGTACTGCTCGCAGAACTTCTACGACAAAGCGGGCGTTTACAGCCACTCCACCTACGAGAGCAAATACGTCGAAGAGGCGGACGCGACCTATCATCTCATCCTTGTACCGCTCGAAAAGACGGACTCCTACCTTCATAATTTGCTCGAACAAATGGATGTCACCGACCCTGCGACGGATATCTCCTACTCGATGGAGAACAGCACCTATCAGAGCGTAGAGACGGTCGATGAGTTCGTGGAGATGTTCTCGCTCATCTTCCTCATCGTGGGCTTGGTACTCGCCGTGTTCTCCGCCCTGCTCCTCTTCAACTTCATCTCCCTCAGCATTTCCAACAAGAAGAAGGAGATCGGCATCCTGCGTGCGGTGGGCGCGAGGGGCACCGACGTATTCAAGATCTTCTTTGCGGAATCGGGCATCATCGTCGGAATTTGCACCGTGCTCGCCCTCATCGGCTCCTTTGTGGTGACGAAGGTCATCAACAATGTCCTCCGCACGGAAGCGGGATTGAGCATGACCTTGTTCTCATTCGGGCCGCTCTCGATCCTTCTCATCGTCGGCATCGCCCTCTTTGTGGCACTGCTGGGAACTTTCCTGCCCGTCTACCTCGCCTCGCGCAAGAAGCCCGTCGAGAGCATCCGCGCCCTGTAAATTAACTTCCTCTTTCGGCTCCCCCTTCTCGGGGGAGCCTTTTTACATGCCGCACCAACATCGAAAGTGCGTACCTCTCTCACCTCATTTCGAGCGTAGTCGAGAAATCTCGCACTTCTCCCAACACTCATGTAGGTATGGAGTTGGGCGAGATCCTTCACTGCGTTACTTCGCCTTGCGGCTCGTGCGCCCTTCGGTCGGGCAGGGTGAGGTGCGGGGCGCGTACTCCGCCCGCCCGTCTCTCGGCTCCCACGCTGTGCTGTCACGCGCCTTTGCGTTCCCCCTCTTG
>CANPWF010000180.1 GCA_947581885.1 uncultured Clostridia bacterium | reverse complement strand
GTTGAGATCATCGGGCTAACCGAAGTGATCGCCGAGGACGGTATCCATCACCCCGCAGAGGAGGCGGGCATCCGCATCGGGGACCTGCTCGTCGCCGTGGACGGGATCAAAGTTTCCACGGTGGATGAACTTTCTTCCGCTCTCGAACGGAGCGGGGGAAAGGAGACCGACTTCCTCGTCAAGCGCGACGGCGAATCGGCACACGTCAAAATCGCTCCCGTAAAGGACGAAAAGGGGAATTTCAAGATCGGCATTCTGATCCGCGATACGCTCTCGGGCATCGGAACGGTCACGTACATTCAAAAGGATACCCTTCGCTTCGGTGCACTCGGGCACGCCGTCTGCGACGAATCGCACAATTCGCTCTCGATCGCCGACCCCAAAGTCTACCTTTGCAGCGTGATCGGCATCACAAAAGGGAAGCGGGGGAAGGCGGGGGAGCTTCGCGGGCTCTTCCTCAACGATACGCCGCTTGCGAGCGCGGACAAGGTGTGCGAGACGGGGCTTTACGGGAAATTTTCCGAGAAATACGATTTCTCCCGCTGTGAGATCGTGGAAGCGGCTTCCGCCACGGAGGCGAGCATCGGAAAGGCGGTCATCTATTCGACGGTGGACGGCATCTATCCGCAGAAGTACGAGATCGCGATTGCGAAGGTGGATTCGGGCAACAAGGAGCATAAGAACTTCGTCATCAAGATCACGGACGAGAGACTTCTCGACGAGACGGGCGGCATCGTGCAGGGCATGAGCGGCAGTCCGATCGTGCAGAACGGCAAGCTCATCGGCGCGGTCACCCATGTGTTCGTCAACGACCCGACGCGCGGTTTCGGCATCGCGATCGAAAATATGCTCGGGAATTGAGGAAAATTATGGCGAATGGATTCATATCATGAGATATGGATCCTTTTTTTCGTTTGAAAGACTGCGTCGATCGGAGTTTGGAACGCAAGAGGACGCTCATCGTCTGTGCCGTGCTCTTCGTTGCCGTCGCGGTGCTCGGGGCATGCGTTTCGGGCTCGTCGGCATTCCACGGGTATCTCCGAAGAGGTTGCGTGCGGTACGTGGAGGGGTTCTGTTTTTCGGACGGGAACTTCTTCCTGCTCGTTTTGAAGCGTCTCGGCGGGTGCCTTTTGCTCCTTCTGTTGCTGTTTTTGGGAGGGATCCACCCCGTAGCGATGGTCCTCCCTGCGATCGTGCTGTTTTGCCGCGCGTTCGTGTTCGGGGGAAGCCTCGTGCTCTTCTTTTCCGTGTACGAAGTGACGGGCGCGGTCGTCGTTTTCGTGCTGTATTTGCCCATCCATTTGCTGTTGGACGCGCTCTTTCTCCTCACTTTCGCGCTGTCGTGCGCCCGATCCGCGCGGTTTTGCTTCTCGAAAGCCGATTTCGGGACGCTGATTTCCGATTATCTCTGCTTTCTATTTGGTGCGGTCGCGATCTCCCTCCTCGAAGGCGTGCTTCTTCTCGCGCTCTTTCATCCGCTCGGCAATCTTTTGTAGTTTAATTTTCGGGAAACTACACAAGATAGGGGCATGAAACGATGGATCAAACTTGTATCGACGGTCGCATGCGGGATATTTTTGGGCGGAAATGCGGTCGTCGCGCGGGCGGAAGAACTCGCCCCCGCCTGCAAATCCGCCTACCTTTGCGACTACGAGACGGGAACCGCAGTGTACGCGAAGAATGAAACCGAACGCCGTCCGATTGCGAGCATGTGCAAGATCATGACGCTGCTTTTGACCTTCGAAGCGGCGGAGAGAAACGAAATTTCTTTGGATGAGAGCGTCTGCGTCAGCGAGCGGGCGCAGGGGATGGGCGGCTCGCAGGTGTATTTGCAGGCGGGGCTTTCCTACTGCATCGAGGACCTGATGCGCACGGTGGCGGTGTGTTCGGCGAACGATTCGTGCGTCGCCCTCGCAGAGCGCGTTGCGGGGAGCGAAGAGGGGTTCGTCGAGAAAATGAACGCCCGCGCGAAGGAGCTGAAAGCAAACAACACGTTGTTTGCGAACTGCACGGGGCTTCCGAAGGACCCGCAATATTCCTGCGCGAAGGACGTTGCAGCCATGCTAACTGCCCTTCTTCACCATGAAAAATACTTCGAACTTTGCAGCGAGTGGACGGAGGAATTTGCCCACCCGGACGGCAGAACGACGCTTATCACCAACACGAACAAGCTCATCCGCGCCTATCAGGGGTGCGACGGCGGCAAAACGGGCTTTACAAATGAGGCGGGGTTCTGCCTCGCGGCAACGGCGAAACGGGGGGAAACGCGACTGATCTCCGTCGTTATGGGCGCGGAGAGTTCCAAAGTTCGAAACAAAGAGATTAGCTCGCTCTTCGACTACGCTTTCGCAAATTACGCTTCAAAGATCGTCGTAGAACAGGGCAATATTGATAGAAAGGTACCCGTGAAAGGCTCGAAAGAGAGGGAAATCGGGGTGGAAATCAACTCCTCGCTCTCCGTGTTCGGAAAGAAAGAGGAACAAGGCGATGTGCACGTCGAGTATGTTTTGGATGAAAATTTGACTGCGCCACTCGAAAAAGGGGCCAAAGTCGGAGAAGCCGTCCTGATGAAAGAAGGGGTCGAGATCGCAAGGTCGACTCTCGTTGCGGCCGAGGAGGCACATGCCTTTACATGGTGGGATGCCTACCGAGAGGCCGCTCAAAATTGGAATTAAGCCATTTTGTATAGTACTATGCCAGACATAATTGCTTGGATAAGAAGGCAATTATGTCTTTTTTCTTGACCGAATTTTCATATTTTGATATAATAAAAATATGATCCATGAAAGAAATACGTTGAAGATCAACGAAAAGGGACACCTTACGATCGGCGGGGCGGACTGCGTAGAGCTCGCAAAGGAGTTCTCTACGCCGCTCTACGTCCTCGACGAGGACTACATCCGTACGATGATGCGGGTGTATCGCACCGTTTTCGAGGAAGAATACGGCGGAAACGGCACCGTTCTCTACGCTTCGAAGGCGTTTTCCGCAAAGGCGATGTATGCGATCGCGTGGGAAGAGGGCATTGGGGCGGATGTCGTCTCGGGCGGGGAGCTGTATACCGCGCTATCCGCGGGATTTCCCGCCGAAAAATTGTGTCTTCACGGCAACAATAAGCTCGATAAAGAGATCGAAGAGGCGGTAAAGTGCGGTGTCGGGCTCATTGTCGTCGACGGGGAAGAAGAAGCCGAGCGCATCGAACGGGCGGCGAAAAAGCATGATGTCGTCCAAAACGTGCTCCTTCGCATCAATCCCGGGGTGGAAGCGCACACGCACGTCTTTGTGCAGACCGCCACGACCGATTCCAAGTTTGGCGTTGCGGGCGAAAAGGCGTTCGGGATGGTGGAAGATATCCTTCAACAGCCGCACCTGCGCTTAAAAGGGTTCCATTGCCATATCGGTTCCCAAATTTTCGAGAAGGAGTCCTTCGCCGTCGCGGCGGAAAAGTGCCTCTCATTCGTCAAAGAAGTAAAGGAACGCTTTCATTTCACTGCGGAAACGCTCAATTTGGGCGGGGGATTCGGCGTTTGGTACACGGAAAAGGACAGGATCCTTCCCGCCGAAGGGTATCGGGAGTATCTTTCCACCCTCATTTCCGCCGTAAAAAGGGGATGCGAATCCCTTCATTTGCC
>CANPWF010000179.1 GCA_947581885.1 uncultured Clostridia bacterium | reverse complement strand
GTGAAGGACCTCGTAGCCGTGCTCCTTGAAATTTCGTCCGACGAGGATACAGCGGTGGCAATTGAAGGGGTCCTTTTCGGCGCACATCAACGCGAACGTATACCCCATTTTGTAGCCCGAATCCACCTTTTCGATCCCCTCTCGGAATGCTTGGGTTTGGGCGAATTTTTCGAAGTCGAGATAGCCGCTTGGATACAGCGTTTGATCTTCCTGCCGCGCCCCGAATTCCCGCTTATAATTGCGGTAGAGAATTCCGTTTTCCTGCAAAGTATCCTTCAAGGGGACCTCGTCGAAGTCGGTATAGTACGAAGAGCGGGGCACGCTCCGCACATCCACAAGGCATTTGACCCCGTGCTCTTGCAGGACGCGGACGAACTCGTCGATGGGAAAGGATGTATAGCCGATCGTGTAGATTGTCGCTTTCATCGTTTTACCTCAGCCCCTCGGGCTTTCCAGAACTTTGACGCAGTGTTCGAGATTGTCCACAAAGAATCGCTGTGCCGCCCGCCCGTAGAGGACAATGAAGAACCGTATGCCCGCTGCGTTGTTGCGGTATTCGGTGGTGATGCCGTACTCCATGCCGAGCTCGGTGGGAACCTTGCGCTTGTGCAGTTCGCCCTCCTCTTTGAGCATCCCCGCTTGAAGGAAGAAGTTTCCGACCATGACGGCGGTGAGCTTTTTGCCATACGGTTCGCACAGCTCGGTGATACGGCGGGCGATCTCGCTGGCGGAGGCGGGCTCGTCGGAGACGGGGATCCGCTCGATATTCTTCCTTAAAATGCAGGTCGGCATCTGCCCGAACTGTTTTTCCTCTATCCTCTTTGCCGTGCCCTCGAGCTTTTCCGCGCAGTAGCGGAGCCATGCGGCGTAGGACGGCGAGAAGATCATCGTGGAATCGAGGACGGCGTTGGTATCGGGGTCTCTTCCCTCCGAAAGCGACTGCAAAAAGTGCACGGCGCGGAGGGCGGATTCTTTGGACGAATCGGGGTAGTCTTTGGCAAAAATGCGGGAATGGGGTGCGAAATTTGAAGGAACAACGGCTTTGAGGCGCGTCGCTTCTTCCGCGGTGAGCGGGAAAATTTTCGCGATGAATTTATAATATTTCCCCGTCTGATAGGGCACGGCGGGAAGGCTCACGGCGAGGAGCGCGTGTGCGATCGTTTGCCCTTGAAAACCGTCCTTTCGGTAGATGGGATCGATGACGGAGATCTCCGAGTACCCCCTTCCCATATACCTGAACTTGCAGCGGTAGTGCTTTTTCCCGTCGTCGCCGAGGTAGAAATCGAAGAGAAGATTTTCGACGGCATACAGCCCGAGGGAAGTATGCTGCCGCTTGATCTCCTCTTCGGATAGCCCCGACGAGCCGTTCCCGAGGAGAAAAGGCGTAGACAAAACGTAGGCGGGCGAGAGCAGTTCGTAGAAGGAGAACTTCCCCGCCTTCCTCGGCGGGACGGAGAGATCGAGAAGAAAGTTCTCCGTCTGGCAGCCGCAGGGGACTTTCCCCTTCGTCTCCACTTCGAGGATATCGAGGTCGTCGAAGGGCTCGAAGAAGGGCTTGGGGATCTCGCTTCCCGTGGGCTCGGCGGAGGAGACGAGGTGGATCCACCCCTTCGTTTCGAGGTCGAACCCCGCGACGCAATATCCACCGTACTTATACGAGCGCGTGATGAGAACGAACGACTTCTTCATCTTCTCCCCTCTTTGGTGGTTTTCGGTTTAGTCCTCGGCGGGGCGGTATTTCATCGGATAGATCTCTTTCGCCTGCCACTTCACCCCTTTGAGCGTTCTGCCGCGGGCGGGCGTTGCGTCGATGGGGATCTCTTCCGTCGAGAGTTCCGCCATCGATCCGTCCTCGGTAACGACGGCGAGAAGGTAAGGCATGGTGACGTAGTCGGCGAAGATGACCTTGTCCTGCTTCGCGTCGGCGATGCGGACCCCCTTGCAGTTGCGGTTGAGCGCGTCGATCTGGGCGGCGATGACCCGCTTGAACCTGCCCGTATCGGTGGCGACGACGATCTCGCCCTCGCCGTCGATCTGGGCGGCGAAGAGGACTTCGTCCCCCTCTTTGAGGTTGAAGCCGCGCACCCCGCCCGCGATCCTGCCCTGCACGGGGATGTCGTCCTTCTTCGCGTTGAGGCACATGCACCCGCGGGAGACGAAGAACACCGTGGTGCCCTCTTCGCGAACATCTTTTTCGACGGTGACGACCCCGTCCTCTTCCGAAAGGCGAATGGCGGGGAAGAAGGGCTTCGCGACGGCGTATTCGCTCCAAGCCGTGCATTTCAAGAGCCCCTTCTTGGTGATAAACAGCGCGTTGCCCTCGGTGTTTTCCGCGGAGAAAACGGCGACGGGACGCTCGTCCTTCGCGACATCCTCGTGAAGTCCCGTGAGCGGGAAGCCCGCCTCGGAGAACTTGCACGCGCACTTATCCGCATAGAGGCGGAGGCAGTTGCCCTTATCCGTGAATACGAGCACCTGCTCGTCCGAACGGACGGAGATATACTTTGCGAGCACCGCGCTTTTCCTTGAAGAGGGCGAGAGCGTCTTGCCCGATTGGTTGAAGTTTTTCTCGGTAACGCATTTGAGCTTGCCGTCCGCGGTGATGCCGAAAATGCTCGGAACGCCCGGTTCGCGCACGTCGGCGCGTTCGGCATCCGCCTCCTCGGCGGTGTAAACGAGGGTGGACTTCCGCGGCGTGCGGTACTTTTTCTTGATCTCAAGGATCTCTTCCTTCACGACGCGCAGCTGTTCCTTGTTGCTGTTCACGATGGCGGTGAGCTTTTCGATGAGCTCTTTTAGCTGTTTCAACTCCTCTTCGAGCTTGAAAACTTCGAGCTTGGTGAGGCGGGCGAGCCGTAAATCGAGAATGGCTTGCGCCTGCTTCTCGTTCAAGCCGAAGCGTTTGCGGAGTTTGTCCCTTGCGTCCGCCGTCGAATCCGCGCCCTTGATGATCTTGATGACCTCGTCGATGTTGCGCACGGCGACGATGAGTCCTTCCAGAATGGAGACGCGCTCTTTCGCCTGCCCGAGGTCGAATTTCGTGCGGCGGAGCACCACTTCGCGCTGATATTCGACGTAATATTTTACGATATCGAGAAGCCCCATTAAAACGGGCTTGCCGCCCGCGATCGCCACCATGTTGATGCCAAAGGAGACTTCGAGATCGGTATATTTATACAGGGCTTTGAGGACGCGGGGAATATCGACATCCTCGCCGCGCACCTCGATGACGGCACGCATGCCCGAGCGGTCGCTCTCGTCGGTGACTTTGGAGATGCACCCGAGCTCTTCCTTCTTCTCCTCTCTCAGCTCCGCGACGCGGCGGAGAAGGTTGGATTTGTTGACCTGATAGGGAAGTTCGGTGATGACGATGTTCCGCCGATCCCCTTCCCCCTCTTCAACCCGCATCTTGGCGCGGAGCAGGATCCTCCCCTTGCCCGTGCGGTATGCCTCTTTGAGTTCGGCGGCGACGATATATCCCCCCGTGGGGAAGTCGGGCGCGGGGATGTATTTCATGAGCTCGTCGAGCTTGATACGGCTGTTTTCGATGTAGGCGACAACGCCGTCGATACATTCCCCGAGGTTATGGGGCGGGATATTGGTCGCGAGCCCCACCGCGATGCCCGAAGCCCC
>CANPWF010000178.1 GCA_947581885.1 uncultured Clostridia bacterium | reverse complement strand
GGCGATCTTCCAATCCCCTTCCGCGCCGAAGCCGTAGCCCTTGGATTGCAGGTCCTGAATGGCGAGCCCGGGGAGCTGGTTCAACCCCGCAAGGGTGCCGAAATGATCGACGACCCCGATGTATCCCCCCTTCTCCTTCAAGAATTTTTCGATTGCCGCTTCATATTTCGCCTGTTCGCGGACGACGGAGATACGGTCGGTTTTCATGACGTACTTCTCTTCGTATTCCGCCATGAGAGAATTTACTTCCTCTTCTGTGACTTCGCCGATCTTCTCGACGAGTTCGCCTACGGGATAGTAATCGACCTGCCAACCGAGGCGGATATGGGCTTCCACCTTGTCGCCCTCGGTGACGGCAACGTCCCGCATGTTGTCCGAAAAGCGGCAGACTTTCACATTTTTGGAAAAATCGTACCCCGCGGCGACGCGGCACCAAGAGGCGATCTCTTGCAAGGCTCTTTTATCTTTGTAATACCCCGCGACGACCTTGTTATCGAGGCGGAGCCGCTCGACGACGTAGCCGAATTCCCGATCCCCGTGGGCTGCCTGATTCTCGTTCATGAAGTCCATATCGATGGTGGAATAGGGCAGCTCCTCGTTGTACTGCGTGGCGAAGTGGCACATCGGCTTTTGAAGCATGGTAAGCCCCTTGATCCACATCTTGGCGGGCGAGAAGGTATGGCACCATGTGATGATACCGATACATCTTTCCTCCGCGTTGACCTTCTTCACCGCCTCGACGATCTCGTCCGACGATTTGCAGGTGGTGAGATATTTCACGGTGACGGGCACGTGCCGATTGACATAACCCGCCATCTCCTTGGAGTGCGCCGCAACATGTTCGAGCACGTCGTCGCCGTACAGCGTCTGCGAGCCCGTGATCCAATATACGATCTTCTCTTTCATATTCCCCTCCGCTATTTTGTATCCTGCCCGTAGTAGGCGTTTTTGCCGTGTTTTCTCTGATAGTGTTTTTCCATCATGAAGGAATCCGCCCGCGGGACGTTGGGGTGGATCTGTTCGGTGAGATACGCCATCTTGGCGACCTCTTCGATGACCGCCGCATGGTAGACGGCACTCTCCCCGTCCTTCCCGAAGGCAAATACGCCGTGGCTCTTGACGAGTGCCCCGGGCACTTCCAACGGGTCGAGCCCGTCTTTTTTGAAGCGTTCGATGAGCACAAGCCCCGTATTCCTTTCATATTCCCCCTCAATCTCCTCTTTGGTAAGGGATCGGGCGCAGGGGATATCCCCATGGAAATAGTCGGCATGCGTCGTACCGTAAAAAGGAATATCCCGCCCCGCCTGTGCCCAAGCCGTCGCAAAGGTGGAATGGGTGTGCACCACGCCGCCGAGCGCGGGGAACGCCTTGTACAGTTCGAGATGGGTGGGCGTATCCGAGGAAGGGCGCAACCCCTCTATTTTGTTCCCGTCTAAATCGACGACGGCAAGGTCATCAACGCTCAGTTTTTCATATTCCACGCCTGAGGGCTTGATGACGACGAGCCCCGTTGTTCTATCGATCGCGCTCACATTTCCCCAAGTGAAGAGGACGAGCCCGTGCTTCACGAGATCGAGATTGGCGTTCAGTACCCTGATTTTGAGTTCTTCGAGCATATTTTCTCCTTAATGAAGGGAGCGCACCGCCTCATAGACGACGGGCAGCCCCTCTGTGTAACGGGCGTGATAGGCGCGGAATCCGACGACATCCTCTTGTTTCGGCGCGAGGACTTTCTTTTTGGAACCCGCAAAGATCGTTTGAAGATATTCTTCGAGGGAATTCTCCGAGGAGAGCAAGAAGCCCGCGAGCAACGACATCCCCCACGCACCGCCTTCGCCCGCCGTTTCGAGGACGGCGACGGGAACTTCCAACGCAGCGGCAAGGATCCCTTGCGCGACCCCTTCCGTCTTAAAAAGCCCCCCGTGCGCGTTGATCGAGGAAATGTTGACCTCTTCTCCCTTTAAGATATCGCACCCCGTTTTGAGGGTCGAGAAGGCAGCATAGAGCTGGGCGCGGACAAAATTCGGAAGGGTGAAATGCGCGTCCGCCGTGCGCACGAACAGGGGCCTGCCGTGCTCCACCTTGGCGATCTGTTCGTTGGAGACGAAGTTGTAGGAAACAAGCCCGCCGCAGTCCTTCTCCCCTTTCTCCGCCGCCTTGAAGAGGGAAGAATAGAGTTCGTCTTTCGGGATTTCCTTCCCGAAAACTTTTGCCGCCTCGCCGAAGAGTTCCGCCCAAGCGTTGAGTTCGGAAGAACAGTTGTTGCAATGCACCATGGCGACGGGCGCACCCGCGGGCGTGGTGACGAGATCGATCTCGGGGTGCACCTCTTTTAAGGGACGTTCGAGGACGATCATCGCGAACACCGAAGTGCCCGCCGAGACGTTGCCCGTGCGGGGCGCGACGGCATCGGTGGCGGCCATCCCCGTGCCCGCGTCGCCCTCGGGCGGACAGAAGGGAATGCCCGCTTGAAGGTCCCCCTCTTTGTCGAGGAGAAGGGCCCCCTCTTTGGTGAGCCGCCCCGCCTCTTGCCCCGCAACGAGAACATGCGGGAAGATCTCCCGAAGGGTAAACGGAAGCCCCTTCGTTTTCAAAATCAAATTGAATTTTTCTTCGGCTTGTTTGTCGTAATCGGAAGTTTTACTGTCGATCGGGAACATGCCGCTCGCCTCGCCGATGCCGACGACCTTCTCCCCCGTCAAGAGGAAATGCACGTAGCCCGCGAGCGTCGTTTGGAAAGCGATGTGCGGGACATGGGGTTCTTTGTCGAGGATCGCCTGATACAGGTGCGCGATCGACCAACGCGCGGGAATGGGGTAGGAAAAAAGGTTTGTAAGTTCCTCCGCCGCCCTCGCCGCCGTGTTGTTGCGCCAAGTGCGGAAGGGCACGAGAAGGTTGTTTTTCTCATCGAAAACGAGGTAGCCATGCATCATGGCGGAGATGCCGATCCCGCCGATTTTATGCAGAACTTCCCCGTAGCGTTTGAAAACGTCCTCTTTCAGGCTCGCATAACACGCTTGAAGCCCCGAAAGGATCTCCCCTTCGGGGTACGTCCAATAGCCGTTTTCCCGCCTGTTTTCCCACTCGAAACTGCCCGAGGCGAGCGGCGTACCGCCAAGCCCCGACAAAACGGCTTTGATGCGCGTGGAACCGAGCTCGATGCCGAGCGTCGTCTCGCCCAAGGCGATTTCCTTCGCTTCCATAATTCCTCCCTGTTTTTCCACATTATATAGGAAATCGCGACGCTTTTCAAGGCTTTGGAAGGAATTTCCGCAAAAAAATCCAAAAAAACGGCACCCGATGAAGGTGCCGCTTCAAAAGAGATGTTCATGCTTTCCGCGATTCCCTATGCCTTCGCCCGATTACGAAGCAAACGTCACGGTGATCGTCGCCTGCGAGGCGGAGACGGCATCGATCGAGATATCGAAGTTGAGGAGCAAGTTCTCGTAGTTCGTGTAGTTCGGGAACACTTTCGAGAACTGCTGCCCTTCCTGCCAAAGGTCGGAAGCGGCGGCAAGTCCGTCCGAGGAGCGGAACTGCCTTTCGCCGTCCGCCTCGACGAGCTTGATCAGCGCGCGCTCGGAGACCGAGTTGTTGTTATCGGTAAACGAACCGTACCCGTCCTCTTGATAGGGG
>CANPWF010000177.1 GCA_947581885.1 uncultured Clostridia bacterium | reverse complement strand
GGTCCGCACGCCCTCCTCCCCCAACAAAAAAAGCGGCTGTCCCGCAATGGGAAAAGCCGCCTGTTTTCAAAAGTCTGTCCTGCGGGGTGCCGTTTTCAGTATCCCAAAAATTCGACGCCCTTTAAGAGAACGTCGTTCACGACATCGTGAAATAGCATATAAAAGATGATCTTGCCGTGGCGTTCGGTGCGCACCATGCCCGCGTCCTTCAGAAATCGGAGCTGGTGCGAGACGGTCGTCTGGTTCACGCCGAGCACGCGGGAGATGTCCGTCACGCACATCTCGGAGATGGCGAGCGCGGAGAGAATGCGCAGCCTTGTCGCGTCCGAGAAGATGGAGAAGAATCGCACGAGCGAAGTTAAGATCTCCCCCGAGGGCACATAGTCCCGCACCATTCCCTCGGTGCGGCGGTCGAGAAGCAAAGGTTCCATATCCACCTCCGCCTCTCATTGTAACGAATGTGCGCCCGTGCATATTCGATCATTTTGTCGAAAAAGGGCGAAGATCGTCCTTTTTCTATGAAAGAATAAACCTTCTTACTTCCCGCGAAGCGAGAAAGAAGTTTCCGCCCGCGCTTCCCGCCGAACGCGGTTTCGGATTCAGGCGACCGTCGCCGTGTACCCCGCCTCGGTGACGGCGGCGATAAGCCGTTCGTCCGCGACTTCGCAGCTCAATTCCACTTCCGCCGTGCCCGGCTTTTTGCCCTTGCCGAGCTTGACTTCCGCGCTCTTCACGCCCTCCACCGCTTGGAGCGCGTCCGTCACGTGCTTCACGCAGTGCGCACACATCATGCCTTCCACCAATAAGAGTTTTTTCATGGTATCATCTCCTTGAATTTTTTCTTGTTTTTTCTTCGCGCCGAAGCGGGTGAGCCGCAGCGCGTTCGTCACCACAAACAGGGAAGAGAGCGACATCGCGAGCGCACCGATCATGGGTGTGAAAGGCAGTCCCGCCCAATCGAACGCCCCCGCCGCGATAGGAATGCCCACGCAGTTATAGAAGAACGCCCAAAAGAGATTTTGCTTGATGACGCGCATCGTCTTTTTGGAGAGGCGCACCGCCTTGGGAAGGGCGCGGAGGTCCCCGCCGACGAGCACAGCGTCCGCGCTCTCGATGGCAACGTCGGTGCCGCTCCCCATCGCGATGCCGATATCCGCTTCCTTCAACGCGGGTGCGTCGTTGATGCCGTCCCCCGCCATGGCGACCATATTCTTCCCCTTCTTGGGGGAAGTTTCCCCGTCCGCATGTTGCATGGCGGCGCGGATGGATTTCAGTTTTTCGTCGGGAAGCAGTTCGGCGCGTACGGAATCCTTTTCGGGCGGGAAGCCCGCCTCCGCGGCGACGTACTTTGCAACCGCCTCGTTGTCCCCCGTGAGCATGACGGGCTTACAGCCGAGGGAAACGAGCTCTTGAACCGCCTCTTTGCTCCCCTCCTTCACGGTGTCGGCAAGGGCAAAGAGGGCGAGGACGTGGGTCTCGTCCGCGAGAAAGAGCACGGTTTTGCCCTCTTCGGAAAGGGTTCGGAAAATTTCGCGCTTCTCTTCGAAGGGGATCCTGTGCGCCGCGAGAAGTTCGTCGTTGCCGAGGAAATACTTCCTGCCGCCGATCGTCGCGACCGCGCCCTGCCGCACGACGTATTCCACATTCTCCGCTTCGTACCCCTCTTCGCAGAAGTCCGCAATGCACTGCGCGAGGGGATGATTGAGCTTTTTTTCGACCCCATATGCGATTTTTTTAGAATTTTCGTCGCCGTCGAAGTACACGACTTTGGGCTTTCCTTCGGTGATCGTCGCCGTCTTGTCGAGGAAAATTTTATCGACGGAAGCCATCTTTTGCAGGGCTTCCGCGCTCTTGAAGAGCACCCCGAGCGACGCGCCCCGCCCCGCTGCCGCCATCACCGCGACGGGGGTCGCGAGCCCCAACGCGCACGGGCAGGAGACGACGAGCACGCTCACGCCGTAGTTCACCGCCGAGAAAAGGTCGTGCGAAACGAGCAGCCAAATCAAAAATGTCAGGAGGGCGATCCCCGTCACGACGGGGACGAACACCGCCGCCACTTTATCGGCAAGTTTTTGAATGGGAGCCTTGCTCGCCCCCGCCTCGCGCACCATGCGGATGATGCCCGCGAGCATGGTATCTTCGCCCACCTTCTCGGCGCGGAGTTTCAAAAACCCGCCCGTGACGAGGGACGCGCTCACCGCGTTCTCCCCTACGGAAATCTCAACGGGAAGGCTCTCCCCCGTGATCGCCGACTTATCGACGAAGGCGTGCCCTTCGAGCACGGTGCCGTCGACGGGAACGCTCTCCCCCTGCCGCACGAGCACGATATCCCCCGCCTCCACTTCGGCGAGCGGGATCTTTCTCTCTTCCCCCTCTCTTTCCACCGAGACGAGGTCGGGCGCGAGGGCGAGAAGTTTTTCGATCTCTTTCCCCGTTTTCGCCTTGGAACGGTCCTCGAGCCACTTCCCCAAGCACACGAGGGTGCAGATCATCGCCGCCGATTCGAAGAAGAAACGCGCCTCCTCCACCTTCCCGCAGTGGAAGAGAATGAGCATGACGAGGCTGTACAAAAAAGAAGCACTGCTCCCGAGCGCGATGAGGGTATCCATGTTGGGCACGAGCCTCACCGCCGCCCGTACGCCGCTCGTAAAGAATTTGTAGTTGACAACGAGGATAACGAAAGAGAGACCGAGCTGGAACCCGTGGTTGAGCCACCCCGTCGGCATGGGGAGAGAAAGCATCGCCCCCATCGAAAGGTACATCAACGGGAGAAGAAGCACCACCGAGATGAGAAACCTCAGAAGCAGTTGATCGATCTTCTTCTTTTCGGCGGGACGGGCTTCCGTATAAGAACAAATGCCGTATCCGAGCGAACGGACGGCGGAGAAGATCTTCTCTTCGGAGAGGATATTCTCGTCGAAGGTCACGTTCAAACACTCCCCCATGAGGGAGACGGCGCACTCCTCCACGCCCTCGAGCTTTTTCACGACGCGCTCGATGCCCGAAGCGCACGCCGCGCACGTCATTCCCGTCACCGAATATTTCGCTTTCATCGGAATCTGCGGAAGAGTTCCACCACCTCGTCCATGACCTGATCGTCGCCCTCTCTCACTTTCTCGGCGACGCATGTGTGCAAGTGACGGTCCAACATGAGGGCGGCAAGCGAACAGATCGCCTGATCGATCGCCGAGAGCTGGATGAGGATATCGCCGCAGTAGCGGTCCTCGTCTGCCATCCGCTTGATGCCGCCGAGCTGCCCGATGATACGGTTGACCCGCACGGTGATCGCCTTCTTCTCCTCCGCCGAGCGGACCGTCTGCCGCCCGCAGCAGGAATTTTCTTGCACATCGGAAGTTTGCCCGCATTCGCAGACGGACTTTTCTTCCGCCTCTTGATCTTGCCCGCACCCGCAGACGGGTTCAACGGGGTTTTCGCAACAGGATCTCATCAGTTTCCTCCAAATACCCTTTGGGGGTATATTGGTAGTATATACCCTTTCCCCGAAAGTTGTCAAGCATTTTGGAAAAATTTTTGAGGAAATTTATGGGGGTGAAATTATGGGGGAGGCGACTTCCCGAAATAGGGTACGACCCCCACCACCTCATCCTGCCCGACCGAAGGGCGCACGAGCCGCAGG
>CANPWF010000176.1 GCA_947581885.1 uncultured Clostridia bacterium | reverse complement strand
CCGATCGCCTCCGCGCGGAACGATGCGATGCCCGGCCGTCTTTCCTCCGTGACCACCGTCGTCACCGACGTGGGCGGAAAGCCCATCTTCGTAGCGGCGGACAAGGTAGGGAGTTATCAGTTGGGCGAAAATCAGTATTTCGCCGACCCGATGCCCTCGCAATATCAGGCGTTCGAACGGTTCTTCTACCTGCAAAAACCCAAGTCGGCGGGCGGCTTGTATATCGGGCCGCGGCAGTCGTCGGATATCGGCGGTTCGACGGAGCTCGCCTTCTTCACGACGGGCAGGATGTGCATGTTCGGGCATCTCGAAACGACGGATGTGTACAGTGCCGTCAAGGCGATCGGCGACTCGTTCGAATGGGATGTCGCCCCTGTTCCCGTCTATAAGGAATACGACGAAAACGGGGAAGTGAAGAACAAGGGCGCGGAGATGTTCTACTCCTACAACTGCTCGGGCGTTTCGATGTGGACGAACAGCGACGAGAAGGAAGCCTCCTATAAAGTTATGAAGTTCCTCTCCTCGGGAGAATATCAACGCTACTTTGCGGAGACGGGGCTCATGCTCTCCCCTTCGCAGAAGTACAACGAAGTTTTCCTTGCAAAGACCGCGCAGGACCCTCAATACCCCAAGAACATGCGGCTGTATGCCGATACGCTCCCGATGCGGTTTCAGGATGAAAACACCTACTTCTCGGACGCGTCTTGGGTCACCAATTGGTCGGAGCCTCTGAACTCCCAATACCGTGAAAATGACAGACCGCTTTCGGAGTTCTTGGAAAAATATACCCAAAGCACAAACGATATGTTGAAGTCGCTCAAAGAGAAAACGATACTTCGTTGATCGGGGGCAGGGATGACGGATCAGAAAAGCAGAAAACTGAAAAACGATCTCTTCTGTTGGGGGGTCGGCGGGATCCCGTTCATCGGGTTCCTGTGCTTTACCATGGTTCCCATGGGGATCTCCTTGTACCTGAGCTTTACCCAACTCAGCTCGTTCAACTTTATGGACGGGATCTGGATCGGGCTTCGGAATTACCGCGAACTCTTCACGGACCCGAATTTCTACAAGGCGATCGGGAACACGATTTACGCGCTCGTCGCCGTGCCTTTGACCCTGTTCGCGGGCATGCTCATCGGGCTTTTGCTCCGCGCGGAGCAGGTGAAGGGCAAGTTTGTGTGGAGGATCGTGTTCTTCATTCCCTACCTTTACTCGGGCGCGGTGCTCGCGACGACGTTCATGTGGATCTTCGACGCGGAATTCGGCGTGATCAACGGGATCCTCAAATCGATCGGGCTTCCCAAGCTCGACTTCTTCCGCAGTTCGAAGATGTTCATGCCGACGATGTTCGTCCTCATGGTGTGGAACGCCATGGGCAACAGCGGGCTGCAATTCTATGCCGCCCTCGGCACCGTGAATAAAGACATTCTGGAAGCGGCGGAATTGGACGGCGCGGGGCCCGTGAAGCGGTTCTTCAAGATCACCTTCCCGCTCGTCTCTCCCACGACGTTCTATCTCTTCACAACGGGGCTCATCTCGGGATTGCAGACCTTCGTTCTGTTCCAGATGATCGGGAGCCGCCTCGGCACCATCTTCGGCGGGCCGTTCGGGCCGAACGGCGCGGCGATCACGGTGGTGTACTATCTCTATATCTGTTCGTTCACATGGATCGTGATGTACGGGATCGGCTACGGCGCGGCGATGAGCTGGGTGCTCGCTGTGCTCATCATCCTTTTGACCATTCTCAACTTCAAGTTGCAGAAGAAGTGGGTGCAATATGATTGATGATTCGAACATGATAAAAGATTCCGATATGAAAAAACTCTCGGCGGAAGAGGTCGGAGAGGGGGTCGCCGCCGAAGCCGCGTACAGCAAGTGGAACGGCGCACGGGCGAAGAAGGTCGCGAAGGTCGTCGTCATCAACGCGCTCATCGTGTTGGTGGCACTCATCGTTATCTTCCCGCTCTACATCATGATCGTTACGTCGATCAAGTCGTTCGGCGAAGCGATGTACTTCTCGTGGTGGCCCGCCCATCCGTCGCTCGCGGCGTATAAATACGTTTTGATCCCCACCGAGGAATCCAAATACCTCGGCATGAATCTCCCGCGGTCCCTTCTGAATACCCTCATCACCGTCGTCCCCGGGACGACCGTGGGCATCTTCACTTCGGCGGCTTCGGGCTACATTTTGGCGAAGTTCAACTTCACGGGGAAGAACGTCATGTTCATCCTGCTCATGTCCGCGCTCATGATCCCGGGCGTTATCATGATGGTGCCGCTCTACCTCATCTATGCGAAGATCGGTTGGGTCGGAACGCCGCTTCCGCTCATCATTCCCGCGATGTTCGGCACGACGGGGCTGGTGTTCGCTTTCCGCCAATACATGTACGGGATCCCCAACGAGCTCATCGAATCGGCGACGTTGGACGGTGCGGGGAGATTCCGCACCATGCTCTCGATCGTTCTGCCGCTCGCCCGCCCCGTGATCGTGGCGCATTGGCTCTTGACCTTTATGGCGGGCTACAACCAATACACCGAGCCTTTGCTCTACCTCACCGATTCCCGTTGGGAGACCGTGCAGCTCACCCTCTCCCGCTATGCGCAGACGATCGGTGTCTCCAACATGCCCGTCGTGATGGCGACCGCCGCGATCTCCATGTTCCCGCTCGTCGTGCTCTATGTAAGTGCGCAGAAGTTCTTCGCGCAGGGCATCATGGCGGGGTCCCTCAAATCCTGACTTCGGAGGCAGTATGAAATTCAAATCGATAGGAACGGCGATCCTGATTTCCGTATTAACCCTCGGCGTTGCGGGCGGGTGCCTTGTCGGCTGTAAGAAGGGGGAGAAGGACCCGACGAAGGGCGCGATGCCCCTCGAATGGAGCGACGGCTATAACGAGAAGGGGGAATACGACAACTCCCTCTTTTACAGCAACGATTTCGAGTCGCTGATCTCCACGGCGGACCCGTTCATCCTGTATGACGACGGGTGGTTCTACATGTACTTTACCGAGACGAGCGGCGGCGTATTGGAGGGCTACCGCTCCCAAAACTTCGCCAATTGGGAATACCTCGGCGTGATTTTCAGGCGTTCTCCGAGCTATTGGGGAGTGGGAAGATTCTGGGCTCCCAAGGTCGTGAAGAACCCCGCGGACGGGAAATTCTACATGTACACCTGCTGTTCGGCGGACAGCGGTTCGGTCGGCTTCCCCGAGGGCACAACGCCTTCCAACTCCGCCGCGGTCACCGATCGGCTCTATCTCACCGTCCTCGTTGCGGACAGCCCCGCGGGGCCTTTCCATGAATGGACGGGATATCGCCCCGATTTCGTCGAGTATTTCCACGGCGAACCGACGGGCACCGTCGGCGACGAAGTGACTTTGACGAGCGGACCGATGTTCGACTTCGCCCAAGCCCCCGCGGGTTGGGCGACCAATCGGGACTACTTTGAAAAGAACGGCACCAACATCTTCGCCCAGCTCGACGCATTCCCGTTCTTCGATGACAACGGCGATTTCTATCTCTATTTCATCCGCTCGCGCGATATGAACGACGAGACGGGCAAGCAGGGCGCGTGGGGCGTGAAGATGATCGACATGGTAACGCCCGATTTCACCACGCTCACCTGCCTCACCCAACCGGGATTTCTCA
>CANPWF010000175.1 GCA_947581885.1 uncultured Clostridia bacterium | reverse complement strand
TTACAGAATTTTTCATCCATGACACCATTATACAATAAAATTTTTTCTTTGACAATATATTACACAAAATGCGTAGAGATTTGTTCAAATTTCCCTCATTCCTGTCGGATACTATCGAAAGATTGTGCTTCCTGTACAGCAAAGGAAGGTTTCATTGAACACATTCGCCATATAAACAATCTTTGATTATTTCTCTTTGCCTTTTCCACCTTTTGTGGACAAATTCTAAATATTTCGATTTCAATGTTTCCCTATCATAAAAGGGCTCTTCAAGCCATTTCATGTCCTCATGTTTTGTAAAGGAATATTTTGTTTCGATTTCATCTAAGCTGCGATTGTTCAAATAAGAGAAATTGATAAGGTGTAATACGAATCCGATTGGTTGGCTTGTTCGCGCTCGCGTTTCATACGATCGGTCGAAGGATGCGGGTCGACGATAAATGACTTTGCGCAGGGGGCGAGGGGGCGGACGAAGGGGGCGATCGGTTGGGATCTCTATGTGATGAAAGTCAAGCAAACGGCGGGGGGAAAGCTTTTTGAGGATGCGGGAAGAAATCTCTCGCGAAGAAATTTGAAATTTTTCCGAATCGATTTCCCTCAAACGATTGCAATCGGTGAGAAAAAGGGTTATAATTGTGCTGTTCGGCGGGGGCGGCATTGTACTGTCGAAAGGGACCGAATACAGCGAGGATGTGTCCGCATGGCAAAGACCGATCTCGGAAGGCAGTTCACGAGGGGCGAGTGGACGGAATTTTGTGCTTTATTGAAATTGCTCGGCGATGGGAAACTCCATTCCGCCGATAAATTTTTTCAAAGAAAACCAAATGGCGACTATGCGGTCGGAAGGATCGTCCGCGGCACGCGCGAGAGGGGGCCCGTCGAATATCTCGTCGACGTGAGCAGGGCGAATATCGTCATCGCGGAAGTGGAAGGCGATGTCCTCACGATCGTGCCTATGCGGGAATTTTCCGAGCATGCGAACACTCTTCTGCAGGCCCTTCGCGAGCAGCATGGCCGCTTTTCGGTGCCCGCATCCGTTTGGGCGTTCATGGGGAGGATTTTTGCGGAAACCCCCAAATCTCCCGCCATCCGCGGGGCAAATCGGAGATTTCAAGGGAGAAGCGACCTTCTCGTCCAAGGAAGAGACGGGCTCGAAGGCACTCCGCCCCTCATGGGATTTTCGGTGAAGGCTTCGGTCGGGCGCGGGATGTTTTACGAAGGGAATTCCTTTTCGCAACTCCTGTTTCGGCTCAAAGGCTGTAACGACGAATTGATGAAGGCCTACAACCGTCTTTTTGACGGAGAGGGCAAGCGCGATTTCGAAAAACGCAAGCAATTTTTGCGCGAACACCGTTTCGGAATGCGGGCGGCGTGCGCCCTCGATCCGATGTTCGATCGCAATCTCAGCATGGTGCACGGGGCGGCGGTCGCGATGCTCGCTTGGTGCGTGCGGGACATCCTGCTCGTCTCCGACGAGAGCCGCGGCGTTATGGAGACGGTGAAGCGGATGACAAGCGTCAACCCGCTTGGGATGCCCGACCCGATCACATACGAACGGGTGATGAAGGACGTTCTCATGGCATTCTTTTTCGGCTTGCGGCCCTGCCGCATCTGGAAGAAAGAGAAGGAGAGCGGCGGCTATCTTTTCGTGACGGACGACGACGTTGTTGGCTTTCATACCGAGGACGAAAAGGAGCTCCGCGATTTTCTTTATGCACATACGATGTTCGACTTCGTTTCCCTCGAAAAGGGGGATTGGGGCAACATCTTCAAAAACGGCGACGAGTTCTTTCTCGAACTCAACGCCTCGCTGCGTTTCGAACAAAATTTACGTTGAAGGGCAACCGAGAAAAAGGTAAGGGGAATATGGAAAGGGGACACACGGAAAAAGAATACAGGACGGAGAGCGATTCGGTCGGCGAGCTCTCTCTCGACAGCGCGGCATATTACGGCATTCAGACGCTCCGCGCCAAAGAGAACTTCGAGATCACGGGCACCAAGCTCAACTTTGCCTTCGTCAGAAACATCGTTCTCATCAAGAAGGCGGCGGCGATCGTCAACAAAGCGTACGGGCTTCTCGGGGAAGAGAAGGCGGATGCCATCATCGCCGCTTGCGACGAAATTCTGCACGGCAAGCACAGGAAGGATTTCATCGTCGACGCAGTGCAGGGCGGCGCGGGGACCTCGGCGAACATGAATGTAAACGAGGTCATCGCCAACATCGCGATCGAACATTTGGGCGGGAAGAAAGGGGATTACGCCGTCATCAGTCCCAACGACGACGTGAACATGGAACAATCCACCAACGACGTTATCCCCACCGCGGGGAAGCTCACTGTTCTCTCGCTCGCGCATGAACTCCTCACCGAGCTCACCCGCCTGCATATCGCCCTCATGAAGAAGGCGGTGGAATTCAACGACATCCTCAAAATGGGGAGAACGCAACTGCAAGACGCCGTTCCCATGCGCCTCGGGCAGGCGTTCCGCGCCTTTGCGACGGCGATCGCCCGTTCGCAGGATCGGATCTCGCACGCCCTCATCGAGATGCGCACCATCAACATGGGCGCGACGGCGATCGGGACGGCGATCAACGCACGGGAAGAGTACTTCTCGCACATCACCGAGGAACTTTCCCTTCTCACGGGGGAAGAACTCAAACGGGCGGAAGATCTCTTCGACGGAACGCAGAACGTAGACTGTTTCGCGGCGTTCTCGGGCACGTTGAAGGCCCTCGCCGTCAATCTTTCGAAGATGTCCAACGACCTTCGCCTCATGTCGAGCGGGCCGCGCACGGGGCTGGGGGAGATCATCCTTCCCGCCAAGCAGAACGGTTCGTCCATCATGCCCGGGAAGATCAACCCCGTCATTCCCGAGGTCGTCAATCAGGTCGCTTTCCTCGTCATCGGGCACGACGTTACGGTGACGATGGCGGCGGAAGCGGGGCAGTTGGAGCTCAACGCCTTCGAACCCGTCATCTTCTACCAGCTCTTCGAATCCCTCCGCGCACTTACGGGGGCGATAAAGACGCTTTCGGATAACTGCATCACGGGCATCGTGGCGAACCGCGAGCGTTGCACGGAATGGGTGAACCGCAGCGTCGGGATCGTCACCGCGCTCAACCCGTACATCGGGTATTTGAAAGCCGCCGAGATCGCCAAGGAATCCCTGAAAACGGGGGAATCCATCAAGTCGATCGTGCTCCGCATGGGGCTCATGGACGAGAAGAAGCTCGACGAAGTCCTCGACCCGCTCGTCCTCACCGAGCCGTACAAAAAGAGGAGTTGAAATTTTTGCTATCGAAGAGGTTTTGCTTTCAAAGAATTTTTCTGCGAAAAAGTTTTGCTACGAAAAAGTGCTCCCCACCCGAGGAGCATTTTTTTATAGAATGATTTTTTTCGGTGCCTCGCCCTTACCTCATTTCGAGCGCAGTCGAGAAATCCCGCACGGCTCCCAACGGACATGTACGTATCGAATTGGGCGAGATCCTTCACTGCGTTACTTCGCCTTGCGGCTCGTGCGCCCTTCGGTCGGGCAGGATGAGGTGGAAGTGCGAACAGACATGTACGTCCATACCCTCACCTCATTTCGAGCGCAGTCGAGAAATCCCGCACGGCTCCCAACGGACATGTACGTATCGAATTGGGCGAGATCCTT
>CANPWF010000174.1 GCA_947581885.1 uncultured Clostridia bacterium | reverse complement strand
TATCCGAGTTCGTTCTCAAAACAGACGACCCCCGTCGTCCCGTCCTCATGCAGGGAAGAACTCAGCCATTCGAGATCGGCATACGAGCGTTCCGCGCCCGCACAGGCGACCGTCGTCCTCGTCTCGTCGTACACAAGATAGGCGGTGAGTTCGTAGCGGTAGGCGATGGAAGAGACTTGCTCCTCGGAGAGCCCTCCCCCGTTCTCCGCTTCCCGCGCGTCGGCAACCGCCCTTTCGAGCACGTCGGCGGCATCCTCGCAGTATCTTCTGCCGAAGAGCAACGTCTGCGTCGCCGCCGAAAGCAGGATGATGAGCGCGGCGAACAGGACGAACGCGATCCAGAGGACGGCGTATAAGCTGATCCCCTTCCTCTTGTTTGCTCCTTCCTTCCGCCTCATTCGTGCGACTCGAATTTATATCCGTACCCGCGGAGGGTGAGGATAAATTTGCGGTATTCCTTCAAGTTGCCGCGGAGCATCTTGATATGGGTATCCACCGTGCGGTCGTCACCGTAGAAATCGTACCCCCATACCTTGTTCAGAAGGTTCTCGCGGGAGAGCGCGACCCCTTCGTTCTGCACGAAATAGAAGAGCAGTTCGTACTCCTTGGGGGTGAGTTCCGCCCGCTCGCCGTTCACGGTGACCGTTCTCCCCGTGATATCGACATGCAGCCCTTCGAAGTCGTAAACGCCGCTCCGCTCTTCCCGCTTGCCCCTCTTCATCACGGCGTGGATCCGCGCCATGACCTCTTTGGGGGAGAAGGGCTTGGTGACGTAATCGTCCGAGCCGATCTCGAAGCCGAACAGTTTGTCGTACTCCTCACTGCGGGCAGAGAGCATGATAACGGGCACCGAGGAGAACTTTCGGATCTCCTTCACGGCGGAAAACCCGTCGAGACGGGGCATCATCACGTCCATGAGGACAGCGTCGTAGGAATTCTCGCGGCACTTTTGCACCGCCTCCACGCCGTCCTGCGCCTCGTCCGCCTCGCCCCCCTCGAATTCCACGTATTCGCGAAGTGCCGCGCGGATCATCTCTTCGTCGTCGACGATCAGTATTTTCATCGTAGTGCCCTCCTTGCTCTTTCCATTATACCGCATGTGTATCATTTTCTCGGTATAATCCTGTGATAGTTTCGTGAAATCATCTTACCATAAAAATTTTCTTCAAGCAAGAAAAAAATTTTATAAAAAATGAAAACATTTGTTTGACAAACGAATGTTCGTGTTGTATAATACGGGTATGATCACCGAGCAAAAATTGAGAATTTTGACGGAAGCGGCGAAATTCGACGTGTCCTGTTCCTCTTCGGGGAGCGACCGCCGAAACGAGGGCGGCATCGGAAACGCGGCGGCAAACGGGTGCTGCCACTCCTTCACACCCGACGGACGGTGCATTTCTCTTTTGAAAATTCTGCTCTCCAACGACTGCGTGTTCGATTGCAAATACTGCCGCAACCGCGTGAGTTCGGATACCCCCCGCGCCACCGCCACCCCCGATGAGATCTGCGAACTCGTCATCGAATTCTATAAACGGAACTACATCGAGGGGCTTTTCCTCTCCTCTTCGGTGTTCGTCTCCCCCGATCATACGATGGAACAGCTCCTTCTCACCGCCAAAAAACTGCGCACGGAGTACAACTTTCACGGCTATCTGCATGTGAAGGGGATCCCGCGGGCGGACCCTCGCCTCGTGCACGAGACCGCCCTGTATGCCGACCGCATGAGCTATAACATCGAACTTCCCTCCGAGCGGAGTTTGCGCCTTCTCGCACCGCAAAAGAGCAGGGAGAGCTTGCTTCTCCCCATGAAGGACTTGCAACTTTCGAAGATCGCCTTCAAGGAGGAAAAGCGGAAGGGAAAATTTCTGCCCGCGGGGCAGACGACGCAAATGATCGTGGGCGCGACCCCCGAAACGGACGGGACGATCCTGCGGCTTTCGCAGTCGCTGTATCGCGTGAACGGGCTCAAACGGGTGTACTATTCGTCCTATGTGCCCGTCGTGCACGATCCCCTTCTCCCCGAAAAGGCGGCGGGCGAAGTGCGCGAGCATCGGCTCTATCAGGCGGATTGGCTGCTCCGCTTTTACGGTTTTTCGGCGGAAGAACTCGTGGGCGAGGAAGGGAATCTCTCCCTCGAGACGGACCCGAAATGCGCGTGGGCCCTTCGGAATATGCAGCTCTTTCCCGTCGAGGTCAACCGTGCACCCCTCGAAATGCTCCTCCGCGTGCCCGGGATCGGCGCGAGGAGCGCGTACAAGATCACCGAGGCGCGGCGGTACACAACGCTTCGGTTCGAAGATCTCAAACGGATGCGGGTCGTTCTGAAACGGGCGAAACACTTTTTGACGGCGGACGGGAAATTCTACGGGGAAAAGCGGGAACAGGCGGTAAGAAGCTTGCTCGCCGAGGGAAAGCCCGAACAGCTCTCCCTCTTCTCCGATCGGGAAACGGTATTTTCCGCACTTACGGGGGAATTATGATCTACTTTTACGACGGTTCGGAAACTGCGTTTTTGACGGCGTTCGTGCTCTCCTATCGGGACGAACAGGCGACGCTCGTCTCGGGGAACGCCCAGCTCTCTCTCGGGCAGGAGACGGTGTTCGTGCGGGCGGACGAGACTTCCGCCGCCCGCGCCCGCGAAAGGCTTCTCCGCTACGACAAGGACTGCATGCACGATCTTTCGATGCTCCTCCGGAGCGGCGACCCCGAACGGGACCGCGCCGCGCTCGGGTATTTCCGCCTCATCGCCAAGAAAAAATGCCCCGTAAGGGGCATGTTCGCCGAGCCCGCCGTCATCGAGACGGATACGTGCCTGAGAAGGATCGGCACCGAGCTCGAACATCTTCGGGGGTTTGTTCGCTTTCTCGTGTGCGAGAGCGGGGCACTGTACGCGCCCATCTCCCCCGACCACGACATCGCCGATCTCCTCCTCCCCCACTTCCGCGCGAGGCTCCCCCTCTTCCCCTTCGCCATCCATGACGTTCGCAGGAAGAAGGCGGCGGTGTACGACGGGAAGAATTCCTTCGTCGCCCCGCTCGACCGCGCCGAGGTCATTCTCTCCGCCGACGAGGAGAATTGGAAGGAGCTGTGGAAGGATTACTACCGGAGCGTGAATATCCCCTCGCGCGAACGGCTCAAACAGATGCGCGGCTACATGCCCGTGCGCTATTGGAAATTCATGCCCGAAAAGTCCCTATAACTTCCCCGCCCAATGTTCGAGAAGGGCAAGGTGTTCTTCTTCCTCCTCGCAAATGCCTTTGATGAGAGCGGAAAGAGCGGGCTCGTCGAGCCGATCGAGCATGCGAAGATAGGACGAGATCGCGTTCCTCTCCGAGCAGATGTCCGCGTCCACCATTTCCCGTGCGCCGCGGACGTAATTCACGCAGGAAGCCGAATAGTAGGAGACGGGATAGGGCGGACAGGCGGTGAACACGGGCGGTGCCCCGAGGCGGACGATCGCCCCGCCGACGAGCTGTAAATGCCGCATCTCGTCCGACGCGATGCGCATGATGTCGCGGGAAAGTTCGCGCATGCCGTTTTCGGACAACACGATCGCCTGAAAGACGTATTGCAGGACGGAGGTGAGCTCGCCGTCCTTCCCCGCATAGGCGGGCGAAACGACGCGCAGTGCCCGCACGTCCTCTTTGATCCCCTCTACCGAAAGTTCGCATTTTTGCAAGACTTGCTCCCCCATCCCCGCCTCCTTTTTATCATGCTATGCAGGGCGGAAAAAATCGGTGAATTTCTCCCCCCGTATGAGAAAAATCGGGACAT
>CANPWF010000173.1 GCA_947581885.1 uncultured Clostridia bacterium | reverse complement strand
CGTACGCGCCGATCTTGACCGTGCGATCCTTGACGGCGTAGGCGGTCCCCGTCTTGCCGAGCGGATAGGCGACGAGGGTGTAGAGGTCCCCGCCGTTCTTCCGGTAGAGCACGCCGTCCTCGGTGAGGAAGCGGCTGTTGTGCGCGTCCACCGTGATCTCCTCCAACTTCGTTGCGCCCGAGAACGCCTGCTGTGCCACGGACTGCAAGTTGTTGAGTTGGAGCGTGGTGATGCCAGACCCGCTGAACGCGTTCGCGCCGATCGTCTTTACTGCGGGAAGCGAGATGGCGGTGAGACGGGTCGTGTTGCGGAAGGCGTTCGCGCCGACATTCTCCGCCGCCTCGACATAGAGGGTCGTGAGTCCCGTGCAACCGTCGAATGCGCTGTTGCCGATCTGCTTCGCGCTCCTGAGCGTTGCGCTCGTAAGCGCCGTGCAACGCGCAAATGCGTAATCGCCCACCTCCGTTGCCGTGCTAATGACGTTAGAGACTGTGGAATTATAGAACGCGCGCGCGCCGATGCGCTTGGCGTTGACCGCGTTCACCTGTCCGAGATGCGTCGCACTCTCAAATGCGCTGTCGCCGATCTCCGTGATGTTGTTGAAATCGAAGTCGGAGATGGGCGTGCCCTCGAAGGCATGCGCGCCGATGGTGCGGACGCTGTCGGGAAGCGACAATGTACTGATTGGCGTCCGATAGAAGCAATAGTCGGGAATGGCGTCGATCTGTGCATTTACCGTAACGTTGGCAAGCGACGTTGCATGGTAGAACGCGCGTTCGCCGATCTTCTTGACGGTTGCGGGGATCGTGACCGCTTTGAGCGCGGAGCACTCCGCGAACATCTCGCCCGTGATCTCTTCCAAAGCGGAACCGAACGTGACGCTTCCAAGGGAAGTGCATGCGTAGAACGTGCCGTCGCCGACTTCCTTCAAGTTCTCCGCATCCGAGAGATCCACGGAGGAGAACCCGCACTCCGCAAAGGCGTATTCGCCGATATGCGTCACATTTGCGGGAACGCGGAAATTGTTGTTCAGGCCAGTGCAACCCGTAAAGGCGTAGTCGCCGATGTAGGTGACGTTTATGGGCACCGAGGTGACGGCCGTGTTCGCCACGAAGGCGTAGTCGCCGATATAGGTGATGTGGTCCGTCCCCGTGATCGCTGCCTCGCACTGCTGGAAGGCGCGCGCCTCGATGCGCTCGACATTGTTGAGGTCGATGGTCGTGACCGACTTAACGTCCGTAAAGGTGCTCGCCCCGATGACGCGCACGCTTTCGGGCACCGTGAAGGTGGCCTGCTGCTTTGCGTAGGGATACGCGATGAGGCGATACCTCGTCTTATCGTACAGCACGCCGTCCTGCGCGGTGAGATATTTGTTCCCCGCCTCCACTTGGAACGCATTGAGACGGCCGAGCCCGCCGAATGCACGGATATCGGGCTCGATGATGCAGGCGTCCTTATCGACGATAATGGTGGTGATACCGGAACAGCCGTAGAACACCTGTTGCCCGAGTTTGGTGAGCCCCGCGGGGAAGGTGAACGAGGTGAGCGACGTATTGTAGGAGAACGCCATCGCCCCGATCTCATACACCGAACCGAGGAAATTGACGTGGGTGAGCGACGTGCAACGGTAGAATGCCTGTACGTCGATGAGTTCCACGTCGCCCGCGAAGGTGACGTCGGTGAGCGCGGTGCAGTTCTGGAAGGTCAGGGGACCGATATGGTTGCCGTAGCACACGACGTTCTTCAAACTCGTGCACCCATAGAACGCGCCGAACTCCGTGACGGTGTTGGCGGGGATCACGAGGTCGGTGAGCGCGGTGCATCTGTAAAATGCTTGCTCGCCGATGACGCCCACTTTGCTCAGATCGACGGATTTGAGCGACGTGCAGTTCACGAACGCCATTGCGCTGATGTACGTCGTCCTGCTCAGATCGACGGATTCGAGCGAGGTATCGTACACGAACGCATACGCGCCGATGGTCTGCAGGTGCTCCGTGTTGATCTTTTTCAGTTTGGGGTTCCATGCGACCGCGAAGGTTTGTACCTGCGTACAGCTCTCGGGCAAGACGATCTCTTCGAGATTGTCACACCCGTAGATACCCGCGCGCATGATGTATTGCACGCCCTCGGGAATGATGATCTTCTTGATATAGGGGTTCTGGAAGAACGCCAGAGGATAGATATAGGAGATGCCGAGGTCGCCGGGGATCTCCACGACGCCGTTTTCATCCCCTCTGCCCGTGTAGGAGCGCAGGTACACGCTATCCACGTAGTACTCTTCCTTGACGCGGACGGAGCAGCTCGCGTTGATATAGGTGCCCCCGATGCGCACGCCGATGGTCGCCGTGCCCGACTTCAACCCCTTGACGGTGCACTTCAGCTTGTTTGCGCTGTCCTGTGTAACGGAAACGTTGGCGCTCGAGCTCGTCCACTGGATATCGAGACCTTCGAGCGAGATGCCCGACGGCCTGACGGTGGCGGTGAGCGTCGTCTCCTCGCCGCGCTCGATGCTGACAGAATAGTTGGAGAGTTCCAATTTGTTCACGGAAAGCGTTGTGGCTTCGCCCTCCACGCGCACGTTGAATTCAAGCGTGTTGCCGCCGTCCGTATCCGAGCGCACGGAGATGACCGCATCGCCCACCCCCTTCCCGATGACGAGGCCCTTCTCCACCGAGGCGATCTCGGGCTCGGAACTCGTCCAGACGAGATCCTTCGTCCAATAGCCCTCAAATTCGCTCCCGCCCACATTGGAGTAGACGCGGACAAGATCTTCGAGATCGAGCGCGCCGTTGGGACGGACGGAATACTGATCGCGCGCGTTGCGCGCCTTTTCAAGGCGCACGTCGTCGCACTCTTTGAGGGTGACGTAGAAATAATCCTCGTTCTTCGCATAGTCCATGAACTGCACGTACAGTTTGCGGCCGTTCTGCTCGATGAGATCCCAATAGGAGGTCACGTCGAGCGACACGCGCGTCGTGCCGTTAAATTCGCTGTTATAGATGGGAATTACGCTGTCCGTGATGGGCGTGAGACCCGTCGGCTCGCCGTTCTCGTCCAATTTTTCGTAGGTGTACACGAGATAGCCCTGCAAGTAGTGGTTGTCGTGCACGTTGAATTCCACCGTCTTGCGGTGGTTTTCGTCGCGCACGTAGACCTCGTAGTCGCCGTCTTCCTCCTTGAGGAGCACGGGCTTCTCGTCGTCGATGGTAAATTCAAAGGAGAACGTATTGCGGTTGCCGCGCGTATACTCTGTTTCCCCCTCGCCCTTCCAATCGAGGTAGCACGTCATGCTGAACGTATACCTGCCGTTGTTGGCGAGGTCGTAGTCGCGCACATCGAATTTGACTTCGAGATAGCCGCCCATCTGTTCGCCGCCGCTCGAATGCGATTTGCGCGCATTGTACTCGGTGCCCGACCAGATGAGTTCACCCGTGATGGAATCGCGGATCTCCATGTCTACCCGCTTCGCGCCGCGCAGGAACCCCGCGGAGACGGAGTAGAGCAGGTAGTTACCCTCGGAATTGTGCGTGAGCGACGCGTACCGCTCGCGCGTGACGGGCGTCTCGTAACCCTGCGCGATGTTGTAGCCGTATGCGCCGAGGCCCCACGAACCGATCTCGGGATTGCCGTAGTCGTCCGTCATGTTGAAGCCCGCCATGGGCAGGGTGCCGTAGACGTCGGCGACCAGTTTATCCTCTTCGAGGACGGAGGAGTCCACCGCCGATTCGCCCACCTCGTAGGCGGTGACGTCGAGCATGGGCGCATCCTCCCAATTC
>CANPWF010000172.1 GCA_947581885.1 uncultured Clostridia bacterium | reverse complement strand
CTCGTCTCCTACCGTGTGGGCGAAACGCGGTACGAACCGCCCGCGGGCGCGGCGTTCCGCTTCGACGCTTGGTGCGCGGTCGCCACCAAGATCACCGTCATCTTCTATAAGGACGACGAGGAGAAGAAGGGCTATTTCGCCACGGCGCGGATCGAGGGCGGCGGCAAATGGAAGAGCGTCCTCTTCGACGCGGACGATTTCAAGGCGGAGGACGGGGCGACGCTCGGCGAATTCGGCGGAACGCTCTCCGTCGTCATCCTGTGCGACGACGAACTGCTCGTGAACAACGTACTATGGATTTAAGCGAACTCACCGTCGGCACAAAGGTACAACTCAAAAAACCGCATCCCTGCGGAAGTTTTCAATGGGAGATCGTGCGCACGGGCGCGGATCTCAAACTCAAATGTCTCGGTTGCGGACGGTTCGTCTTTCTCCCGCCGGACGAAGCGAAGCGTCGCACCGTAAAGATCGTCGGCGAAAAGGAGAACATATGAACGGACCCACGCGTCCCCGCATGCTCAACGAGCCACCCGAAAAGAGTATTTGGAGCGTCGTTTGCTCCGTGCTCCTCGGGGTGATGCTCGTCCTTCTCGTGTTCGAGCTGTGGTTCACGCACCGCTTCATTCCCGTGCGCGTCGAGGGGGATTCGATGAGAAAGACGCTCTCGAGCGGGGATTGGATCTACGCCCGTTCGGATGTCGAGCCGACCTACGGCGATATCGTCACCGTCGATGTCTCCGACCTCAAAGACGAAAAGGGCGGGTACGTATTCTATGAGAACGCCGTGATCGACGGGAAACTCGCGACCGTGAGTATCGAGACGATCATCAAGCGCGTCATCGCCATGGAAGGGGATACGGTCAAGTGCGAAGGGGGTGCCGTCTACCTGAAAAAGGCGGGGGAAGGGGAATTTTCCGCCCTCGACGAGCCCTACGCTTGGGGCAAATGCAACGATTTTTCCGAATTCACCGTAAAAGAGGGGGAGATCTTCGTGCTCGGGGATAACCGTGCGAACAGTCACGATTCGTCCGAAGAAGGCCCCTTGAAGGCACCTGTCTCGGGGGTGATCGCCGATTGGTCGCTCTCGCACAAGGACGCGGTGTCGAAATGGGAACGGGTACGGCAAAAGATCCGCGATTTCTTTCAGGGAAACGCGGGTAACCGATAACGATAAACGGAGGACAACATGGTCAGGATCACAACGGACAGTACATGCGATTTGGGGGAACTTATCGACAAACACGGGATCGGCGTGATGCCGCTCTCCGTCATTCTCGGGAAGGATAGCTTCCGCGACGGGGTCGACATCACCCCGCAGGACATCTTCGATCACTTTGCCAAGACGGGCGAACTGCCCAAGACGGCGGCACCGAGCATCGGCGATTACGAGGAATTTTTCGCTCCGTACGTCGAACGGGGAGAGAGCGTCGTCCATTTCGATATCTCGGCGAAATCTTCCTCTTCCTACGCCTATGCGGCGGAAGCGGCGAAGAAGTTCGGCGGGAAGGTGCTCGTCGTCGATTCGAAGGCACTCTCCTCGGGGCAGGGGCTGGTCGTCATGAAGGGGGTGGACTTCGCCGAAGAGGGCTGTTCGGCGGAGGAGATCGTCGAGAGGACGGAAGCCCTTCGTCCCCTCGTGAATACGTCGTTTATTCCCGACAGGCTCGATTATCTCTTCAAGGGGGGAAGATGCTCGCGCATGCAGATGTACGGCGCGAACATTCTGAAGATCCACCCTCTCATCGAGATGCACGACGGTCAGCTCGTCGCCGACAAGAAGTACCGCGGCAACATGGATAAGTGCATCACGAACTATATCCGCGACTTGAAGGAACAATATCCTTCGTACGACAGGACGCGTTGCTTCGTCACGCACAGCACGGCGGATCGTTCCCTCGTGGAACTCGCCAAGGACCTCGTGCGGGAGAACTTCTCCTTCGACGAGATCATCGAGACGGTGGCGGGTTCCGTCATCACGGGGCACTGCGGGCGGAATACGCTCGGCGTGCTCTTCATCGCCGAGTAACCGTGTTTAAGCTCATCTTCTCCGCGATCGGGCACTTTCTCGCCTTCGTTTTCAAGCTCATCTATGCGATCTTGAAGGCGTTGAAGGTGCGCATCCTCGCGCTTTGGTTGCTCGTCAGCGTCATTCTCGCCGTCTGCGGCGTGTTCAAACGGACGGGGATGTGGGTGTTTTGGACGGGTTGCGGCGTGTGCCTCTTCATCACCTTCGCCGCGTGGATGATCGCGGTGTATTCCCTCTTCAAGCGGAAGGGGCTTCCCCGCAAACAGGAAGAACCGCCCGAAGAGGAGCCGAAAGAGGAAAGCAAAAACGGGGAAAGAAAGAACGGGGAGCCGCCCGCTCCCGCCCGCATTCGCTACCCCATTTGGTTCGACGTGCAGGGCAACCCCGATTACTGCTTCGCCGAATATGCCGACCGATACGAACTGTATTACCGCGGTGAAGAGGGGCTTGAACGGGTGCGTGTGGACTATAAGGGAGACATTGCATGACAAAACTGTACAACGATTCGGATTTTTGGGAAGCGCGTCGCCAGCAGAACCGCATCCTCGGGTGGTTTCTCGGGGTGAGCGGGGTGTATCTTGCCCTGCTCGTCGCGGCGTTCGTGTGGTACGCATCCATTCCCTTTAAGGATCTCTCGGGCAACCGCCCCGCGGTCGGTATTTGGATCATCGTCGTAACGAGCGTTGTAACCGCGCTCTATCTCTTCTTCGCCTTTCCCTATATGGGGATCTGTTTCAAGCGGAGCCATGCCTATTTCAAGATGCTCCGCTTCATCTCCGTCGGGCTCAAAGAGCACTCCGTCGCGCAGTATGCGGGCGTGGAGGATTGGATGACGAGGGACGGGGTAGACGTGAATGTGGCGACCTTCGCCATCCGCAACATCAAGCGGGAAGAGGAGATGATCCGTCAGATCTATGTGGACGGCGAAAAGGACTATCCGCCCTTCGAGGAGAGGGATATCGTCAGTTTTGTTACGCAGGGGAACCTGCTCATCGAATACGAGATCGTAGGGAGGGCGGAAGAACCCCGCCCCGTTTCCTAAGCAATAAGGAGTAAATCATGCAAAGAAAAGATGTACCCGAACAATACCAATGGAATTTAAGCGACCTCTATGCTTCGGACGAGGCGTGGGAGAAGGCATTCTCCGCCCTCGAACAAAAGGCGGACCTTTCGAGTTATCGCGGAAAACTGAACACGGCGGAGGGGCTTCTCGCCTTCTTTCGGGCAGACGAGGAGATCGCGGGCGAAGCGATGCGCCTCTTCCTGTATGCGCATTTGAGGCGGGATGAGGATGTCCGCGTCACCAAATACGGCTCGTACGTCGCGCGGTTCATGAGTTTTTATACCAAACTTTCGGCGGAGACGGCGTTCGCCACCCCCGAACTCACCGCCCTGCCCGACGAAACGCTCGAAAACTTCATCGCCGATCCCCGATTCAAGGACCATGATTATATGCTCTCCCGTATCAAGGCGAGCAAGAAATACACCCTCTCCGAAAAGGAAGAGGTCATCTTGGCGCAGGCGGACGAACCCTTGCAGACGGCGAGCCTCGCCTTCATGATGATCGACAACGCCGAAGTGGACTTCCCCGAGATCGAATACGAGGGCAAAAAGCAAAAGCTCTCGCACGGGCTGTATTCCGTCATCATGAGCGGGAAGGACAGGGCGAAGAGAAAGGAAGCATACGAGCTCTACTATTCCGCCTACCGCAAACTTCTCGGCACCATCGCGACGACATACTACGGCAACGTGCAGAAGGATATC
>CANPWF010000171.1 GCA_947581885.1 uncultured Clostridia bacterium | reverse complement strand
CCCCGCTTTTCGGAGGCCGTCGGCAATATCTATAAGGGAAAGGTGGTGAACGTCGTCCCGGGAATGCAGGCGGCGTTTCTTTCATGCGGGATGGAGCGCAACTGCTATCTCCCGCTCGACGAGGGCTCCGCCCGCTTTTCGACGTACGACGGAACGGGCGAGAAGAAGGGGCTCTCCTTAAAAGAGGGGGACGAACTGCTCGTGCAGATCGTCAAGCTCCCGCGCGGGAACAAGGGTGCGAAGGTCTCTTCCGACCTCTCCTTCGTCGGCAACCGCCTCATCTTCCTTCCCCATACCGATTTCCTCGGCATCTCCCGCAAGATCGTCGACAAAGAGACGAGGGCTTCCCTTTTGAAGGAGGCGGATAAACTCCGCGGCGAGGGGGAAGGGTTTATCGTGCGGACTGCCGCCGCGGGCGTTGCCAAGAAGAAGCTCAAAGAGGAATCCGACTATTTGAAGAGGGTGTATAAGGCGGTGCTCGAATCGGCGAAGGACGCACCCGTCGGCACCCTCGTCTACCGCGAACAGGACCTTCCCTCCAAGATCATGCGCGATTCCTTGGGCGACGGGGTCAGCCGCATCGTCGTGGGGGAGAAAGATTTGTATGAACGGGTGGTGAGGCTCGCCCGCATGCGCGACGACTTGGGGGAGAAGAAGGTCGTTCTGCATACGGGGGAGAGGAGCATCTTCGCCGCCCATTCCCTCTCCGAACAGATCCATGCCCTCGCCGAACCCACCGTCCGCCTCGAAAACGGGGGGACGATCGTCATCGACCCCACCGAGGCGATGACCGTCATCGACGTGAATACGGGCAAATATACGGGGGAGAGTGACCTCGAAAGCACGGTATTCGAAACCAACCTGCAAGCCGCCCGCGAGATCGCGCGGCAGGTCCGCCTTCGCAACATCGGGGGGATCGTCGCCGTCGATTTTATCGACATGGGGGAGGAAAATCACCGCCTTGAAGTGGATCGCGTCCTTTCGGAGGCCCTCTCGAAGGACCGTGCGAAGTGCAGAACGTTCCCGATGAGCGAGTTGTGCGTCGCCCTCTTCACCCGCAAGAGGGTGGGGAGCGAACTGAGCTCCTTCATGTTGCAACCGGGGCCGGGGTGTGCGAGGAAGGGTTACCTTCTCTCCGATCGGTACGTCGCGATGCGGGTGAGAAGCGCGGTGCTCGACGTGTTCGCGGAAGGGTTTTCTTCCGCCGTCGTCGAACTGCATCCCGACCTCATGCAAGCTATTTTGCAGGGGAACTTCTTCTCGCCCGCACTCAACGGGCGTTGGCGGGAGAAACGGCTGTACTTTGTGCCGCGTGAGGAATTTCACTACGAAAAATTCACCGCGAGAGGGGAGCGGGAGGATGTTCTCACCCTGCCCGATACCGCCCGCCTCGCCTATTGAGGGAAAGGATGCGCGAACTTCGGGAATTCGAAAAACGCAGACTGCGGCACTTTGTGCTCCGTGCGGTCTGCATTTTCGTTGCCGTCCTGTTCGTCGTCATCGTCGCCGTCGTCAACGAGACGGTCTCCCTTCGGTCCCTCCTTCCCGCCTACGCCCTTCCCGTTCGGGAGGAGAAGGAACTGCGCGTGCACTTCCTCTCCGTCGGACAGGCGGACCTCTCCGTCGTGGAATTTCCGAGCGGCGAGCTCGTCCTCATCGATACGGGCGCGGGGAGCTGGAAGGAGAACGGCGAACTTCTGCGCTACTATAAGGGGCTCGGCAAGCCCCCTTGCACGGTGGTGCTCACCCACGACGCGAACGATCACACGGGCGGTGCCGATTTCGTTCTCAAATATTTTGACGTGAAAACGCTGTATCTTCCCTTCTTCGAGACGTTTGAAGGGAAAAATGAGCTCGAAAAGCGGGGGATCGAGGTGAAGGATATCTCCCGCTATACCGTCATCGGCGACGAGACGGCGTACCTTCTCTGCCTCTCTCCCCGCAGCGGCGACAGCGGGGACGAGAACGACTGCTCCGCCGTGCTCTCCCTGTCTTACGCGGGGGTACAGGTGCTGTTTGCGGCGGACATTCCCGCCTCACGCGAAAAGACGCTCGTCGAAGAATCCCTTTTGGACGAAGGGATTTTCGACAGCGGAAATTTCCGCTTCCGCCTCGGCGAGACGGACGTATTGAAAGTCGCCCACCACGGCTCGGACGGCTCCTCGTCGGAGGAATTTTTGTCGGCGATCGGCGCGAAGGACGCGGTCATCTCCTGCGGCGCGGGCAATACGTACGGGCACCCCGCCCTCGGCGCGGTCGAAAGGCTTCGATCATACGGTATGCGCATTTGGCGGACGGACGAACTCGGGGATATTCTGCTTACGATCTCTTCGGACGGGACGTATCGGATGGAATCGGGATATTTGAAATAGGAAAAATTCGGAAAACAAAAAAAGAACGCCGCGGCGGTGCCGTGGCGAATTTTCTTAATAGACGCTTACTTGTTTCTTGTCTCTTCCCTTGCGCTCGAAACGGACAACGCCGTCTTTCAGGGCGAAGAGGGTATCGTCCCCGCCGATGCCGACGTTGTTCCCGGGATGGATCTTCGTGCCTCTCTGGCGCACGAGGATGCTGCCCGCAAGCACTTCCTGCCCGTCCTGCCGCTTCACCCCGAGGCGTTTCGCTTCGGAGTCTCTGCCGTTGTGGGAGGAACCCGTACCTTTCTTATGCGCGAATAAACGGATGAAAAACATTTTCGTATCTCCTTCTTCAAGTTTGGGGAATGCCCCGTGCGGTCAGAGCGAAATCTTTTCGATCTTTACCGCGGTAAACGGCTGGCGATGACCTTGCTTCTTGCGCTCGTTCTTCTTCGACTTGTACTTGAACACGACGATCTTCTTGAACTTATCCTGCGCCTGCACGGTCGCTGTCACCTTGGCGTTCTCGGCATCTTTGCCTGCCTTCACGCTCTCGCCGTCGGAAACGAACACAGCATGGAAGGTGACCTCTTCGCCGACCTCTGCGTGCAGTTTTTCCACGCGGACGACATCACCTTCGGAAACTTTGTACTGTTTTCCGCCGTTTTCGATGATTGCGTACACTGTTTTTACCTCCTCTTCCCGGTCTCGCAAGGTAGCTGGGCGATCCAATAAGGATTCTTCATAGCCCGTCCTTCGCGGCTCATCGTCTAATTTAGCAAAGAAACGAAGAAAAGTCAAGCGGTTTTGCGCGTGCAGGTATACTTTTTCCGAAAAAAATCAAACTGACGGTACAAGGAGAAGAATATGGAATTGAAAAAGAGTGAAGAAGTGCTCGCAGAGGTTTACCGCAACTGCGAACTTGCCAAGCAGTCCATCGAGGACATCCTGCCCGAAACGGACGACAACGAACTTCGCGAAGAGCTTTTAAGGGAGCATGAGGAGTACGAGAAGATCGGATCGAAGGCGGGGCTTCTCGCAAGGGACAAGGGCATCGAGCTCAAAAACCCGGGGCCCTTCAAAAAGGCGATGATGTGGACGAGCATCAAGATGAATACGATGACGGACGATTCCCGCGCCCATATCGCCGAGATGATGGTGCAGGGCACCGTAATGGGCATCACCGCGTTGAAAACCTCCCTCGGGGAGATGAGCGACACCGAAGCGGACAACGACATCAAATCCCTCGCCGAGGACCTTTTGCACCTCGAAGAACAGTTCGAAAAAACTTGGAAAGACATGATCGCGTAATCGGTTTCTTTCTCGGCTCACCCTCTCGGGGAAGTTGCCCCGTCCCTTGCGCTACCCCAATCTCGGCTCCCCCTCGAGGGACGCAGAACGCACCATGAGCATCAGTCCGGTGGACTGTGCGAGGCGTTCTGCGATGA
>CANPWF010000170.1 GCA_947581885.1 uncultured Clostridia bacterium | reverse complement strand
CCTTCACCTCATCCTGCCCGACCGAAGGGCGCACGAGCCGCAAGGCGAAGTAACGAAGTGAAGGGATCCCGCCCAATTCCATACATACATGTCCGTTGGGAGCCGTGCGAGATTTCTCGACTGCGCTCGAAATGAGGTGAGCGGCAAGGGAGAAAAATGGGAAGAATAATATAATTTTTCCGACCCCATATGGGCATTTTGGGGGAGAATGGGTAAAATTTTTGCATAAGAGAAGGGCGGCTGAATGCCGCCCTTCTCATCATTTTTATTCAATAAAAATTCCCGAAAATCCGTTCTCGTCTGCATTTCGAAAAGTTCGCTCTTCTATGCCCGAAAAGTTCACTCTTCTATACTGAAAAATTCACTCCTCTTCCTCGTCGTCGGGAAGGTCGACATTGTAGTAAACGTCCTGCACGTCGTCGTTCTCTTCGAGCCGTTCGAGCATCTTGCGGAAGGTCTCGAGCTTGTTGGGCTCCAAGGTTATCCTGCTCTGCGGGATCATGGAGATCTCCGCCTGCAAGAATTCGAGCCCCTTCCCTTCGAGGTACTTTCTCGCCTCGGAGAATGCGGAGGGCGTGGTGTAGATCTCATACACATCTTCGCCCGTGACAACGTCATCCGCCCCCGCCTCGATGGCAAGTTCGGTGATCGCGTCCTCGTCCATCGTCTTTTCGACGACGATAAGCCCCTTCGTCTCGAACATGTAGGAGACGGACCCCGTCGTTCCCAGCGAGCCGCCGTGCTTCGACATAATGGCGCGGACATCGCTCGCGGTGCGGTTGTTGTTGTCGGTCAGCGTGGTGACGATGACGGCGGAACCGCCCACTCCGTACCCTTCGTAGGTGAGTTCCTTGTATTCCTTGTCGCCGATCTCGCCCGCCGCCTTCTTGATGGAGCGTTCGATATTGTCGTTGGGCATGTTCGCCGCCTTCGCCTTAGCGATGACATCGGCGAGCTTGGAGTTGGTGGCGGGGTTGGGATTCCCCTTCGCCGCGACGGCGAGTTCCCGCCCGATCTTGGTGAAGAGCTTGCCGCGCGCCGCGTCCGCCTTCCCCTTCTTTGCCTGTATATTGTGCCATTTGCTATGTCCGGACATCCTTCATTACCTCCGAAATTTACTTTTTCAGTTCGTACATCAAGATCCCCGCGGAGACGGCGGCGTTCAGACTCTCAACGCCCCCTTCCATCGGAATGGAAACGGTGTGCGCCGCCCTTCTTTTCGTCTCTTCGGAAAGTCCGTTCCCTTCGTTGCCGATGCAAAGGCAGAACCTTTCGGGCGGGACGAAAGAGAAAACGTTCTCCCCATCCATATCCGCCGCGATCAAGGGAGTGCCTTCGAGAACGGAGAGAAGTTCTTCCCTCGTGCCCCGCATGAGTTTTGTGCGGAACACGCCCGACATCGAAGCCCGCACGCACTTGGGCGAGAACGGGTCGGCACAGTCGGCAAGGTAGATTTCCTCATAGCCCGCCGCGGCGGCCGTCCGCACGATCGCCCCCACGTTGGCTGGGTCGGCTACGCCGTCGAGAAAGATGCAATTTCCTTTCGGCGGCTCGACGGGATAGGACGGGATCTTCACCTCGGCGAGAATGCCCTGCGGGGTCTTTTCGTCCGAGATGGCGCGGAACGCGTCCTCCCCGAGAAAGAGCATTTCCTTGGAAGAATTCGCCTTTTGAAATTCGGGCGATTGTAGGCGGGAGATGCGCCCGTCCGCCGTGAGGATGGCGACGCGCACGACCTCCATGCCGCACTCTTCGCACTCGGAGAGCATCTTCTCCCCCTCGACGAGGAAGGTGCCGCGGGCTTTTCTCCCCTTCTTCTCTTTGAGGGAGGAGAGTTCCTTGACGATGGGATTTTGTTTGGATACGATGACCATGTTTTGTGAAAAAAGCCTTTCCGTGAAAGGCTTTTTTGCTTACAGGGCGGCTTTCGCTTTGCCGCAGATCTCCGCGAACGCCTTTTCGTCGCTCACGGCAAGTTCGGCGAGCATCTTACGGTTGAGGTCGATCCCCGCAACTTTGAGCCCGTGCATGAGCTTGGAATAGGAAAGCCCGTTCACCCGCGCACCCGCGTTGATGCGTGCGATCCAAAGACTGCGCATATCGCGCTTTCTGCGCTTTCTGCCGACATAGGCATATTGCAGGGACTTCATCACCGCCTGACGGGCGATGCGGTAGTTCTTGCTCTTGCAGCCGAAGTACCCCTTGGAGAGCTTAAAGATCTTTCTGCGTTTTTTGACGGCGTTTACGCCTCTCTTGATTCTCATCGTTCGCCTCCCTTAGTCCTTATAGGGGATCATTTTCTTGACGTTGTTCTCCTGTGCTGTGGAGACGAGCGTCACCTGACGCAAATTTCTCTTGCGCTTTCTGTTCTTGGTCTCGGCCTTGTGGTTCTTGCCGCCATGCGCCCTGTTCACCTTGCCGGACCCGGTGAGCCAGAAACGCTTCTTCGAACCGCTGTGCGATCTCTGTTTCGGCATACTTTTATCCTCCAAATGATTGTTTCGAATATTGCGCCCCGAGGGGCGATACGACCTACTTTTTGTTGGGCGCGAGGATCAAAATGAGGTTGCGCCCTTCCATATTCAACGGCTTTTCGATGACGGAGAGTTCTTTGAGCCCGTCGGCAAACTTCATGATCACATCTTTGCCGAGGTTGGCATGCGCCATCTGTCTGCCGCGGAGGCGGATGGTGACCTTCACCTTGTTGCCCTGCTCCAAAAACTTGGTGGCTTGCTTCGCCTTCACCGCCAAATCGCCCACGTCGATCGTCATCGAGAGCTGTACTTCTTTGAGCTCGACGATCTTCTGGTTGCGGCGGTTCTCCTTCTCCTTTTTCGCCTGTTCGAACTTGAACTTGCCGTAGTCCATGATCTTGCACACGGGCGGCACGGCGTTGGGAGAGATCTTCACGAGATCGAGATCGGCATCCTCGGCGAGGCGCAACGCGTCCCTCGAGGGCATCACGCCGAGCATTTCCCCCGTTTCGGAGATGACGCGCACTTCGCGGTCGCGGATCTCACCGTTGAGTTGATGTTGATTTTTACCTGCCATAGTCCTCTTCTTTCTGATAAAATAAACGGATCTCTGCGAGGAGACCCGTTGAACTTTTGCGCGGCAGTGCCGCGGCTTACACAAATTCATGGACCCGTACAGCCTTTGCCGTTACGGAGAGAAGGGTTCGCCTCTGCTTTGTGAATAGATTGTACCAGATCCTTCCCGCTTTGTCAACGATTTTTGAGGGAAAAATCCGAAATTTTCCTTTTTCGATCGGGAAGCCTTGAAGTTTATTTTCCTTCCCCGCGAAGGTCCTCGTCGATACTTGCCGCCGCCCGCTTCCCCGCGCCCATCGCGAGGATGACCGTCGCCGAGCCCGTCACCGCGTCGCCGCCCGCATAGATGCCCTTTACGCTCGTGCGCCCGTTTTCGTCCGCCTCGATCTCCCCGTGCGAGCCGAGCTTAACCTTCGCGACGTGCTTCACGAGGGGGTTGGGAGAGGTGCCGAGTGCCATGATCACGAGGTCGGCGGGAAGCGTAAATCCCCCGTCCTCCTTTGGAATGGGGCGGCGTCTCCCGCTCGCGTCCGCCTCGCCCAAGACCATTTCGGCACACTTGACCCCCGTCACGATGCCGTTTTCGGAAAGGATCTCGACGGGATTGGAGAGGAAGCGGAACACGGCCCCCTCTTCCTCCGCATGCTCGACCTCTTCCAAACGGGCGGGCAGTTCTTCCCGCGAGCGGCGGTAGACGACGGTAACGTCCGCACCGAGCCGTACGGCACAGCGGGCAGCGTCCATGGCGACGTTTCCGC
>CANPWF010000169.1 GCA_947581885.1 uncultured Clostridia bacterium | reverse complement strand
GGGCGGCGTGCCAGCTCCCCCAAAGGGGGAGCCGAGATCGGAGCGCGGGGTTCGCTTACTCCTTGGTAAATTCGTCTTTGCCGACACCGCAGAGGGGGCAGGTGAAGTCGTCCTCCACGTCCTCCCACTTGGTTCCCGCGGGGATGCCGTTATCGGGGTCGCCCGTCGTTTCGTCGTACGTGTATCCGCACACGCTGCAAACATACTTTGCCATAATCTTCTCCTTACGAATTTTTATAGTCGTCCGCAAGTTCCCCTGCGAGCGTTTCCAATTTTGTTCTCGTCTCTTCGTTAACGGAAGAGAGGATTGTCACCTTCTCCCCGACCTGCCGCATCTCCTTCCATGAAGAGATCTCCGTCTCCATGAGCTGCCCCGCCTGCGGCGACCAACTCCCGTTTTCGACGACGGCGTATGCCCGCTTCCCGAAGAAGTGCGCTTTTAGATCATGCAGGAAGTTCTCCATGCTCACGAACACCCCGTTGTTATAGGTGGTAGAGACGAACACGAGGTGGGAATACCGAAACGCCTCGGCGAGCAGTTCGCTTGCATGGGTGACGGAGACATCATACAATTTGACGGGAACATCCTGTTTCGCAAGTTCCGCGCCCAAGATCTCGGCGGCGTTCTGCGTATGCCCGTACACCGAGGCGTAAAAGATGGCCGCTCCCCTTTCTTCGGGCACGCATTTGCTCCATGTATCGTACTTTTGAAGGAACCATGCAATCCCCTTCTCTTCCCGCCATACGGGTCCGTGCAGCGGGCAGATCATCTTGATCGGAAGGTTTGCCGCCTTCTTCAACACCGATTGCACCTGCACGCCGTATTTGCCGACGATGCCGCAGTAATACCTTCTCGCGTCGTCGAGGAAATCCCGCTCAAAATGCACCTTGTCCGCAAAAATACTTCCGCCGAGGGCACCGAACGTGCCGAACGCGTCCGCGGAGAAGAGCACCTGTTCGGGGAGAAGATAGCTCATCATCACCTCGGGCCAATGCACCATGGGCGCGAACACGAAGGAGAGGGAGTGTTTGCCGAAATTGATCGTTTCCCCTTCGGCGACGAGCTGCATTTTCCCCTCGAACCCGAAGTAATTTTTCAACATCCCCGCCGTCTTTTTGTTGGCGATGACAATCGTTTCGGGGTGGCGGGAAAGCACGCCCTGAAAACTTGCCGAATGGTCGGGCTCCATATGGTGAACGACGAGATAGTCGAGCTGCCTTCCTTTCAGCGCGAAGGCAAGGTTCTCGAAGAAGGTTTCGCTCACCGCCGCGTCGACGGTATCGAAGAGCACCGTCTTTTCATCGAGCAGAAGGTAAGAATTGTAGCTCACCCCGCGCGGGACGGGATACGCGCTCTCGAAGAGGGCGATCCGCCTGTCGTTGCCGCCGAGGTAGAGAAGGTCGTCTGTTACGGGAATGACGTTGTGCATATTGTCTCCTTATAGAATGTCGAACCGCACGGGCGTTGAAAATTTCTCCGAAACCGTATCGCGGAAGTTGCCGAGCAGCCACATGAGCTTTGCGAGCGTCGCTTCGAGCGTCATATTGCGGGCTTCGAGGACGTTCCCGCACGCATGCAGGCGGCGGCCGACCTCGTATTTATCGAGCGCACTCCCCTCCCGCTCCACCTGCGTGGTGAGCACCGCCGTTTTCCCGAGAGAGAGGAAGTATTTGAGGCGGGAAAAGAATGCGTCGTTCTCATAGTGCGGGAGCCCGCCCGAGCCGAAGGATTCGATGATGAGCCCTTCGCAGTGGGTATCGAAATAGTCGAACACGTCGGCATTCACCCCGGGGGTCATTTTGAGGACGAACACCCGCTCTTCGAGTTTCTCGAAAAACAGGGGCGATGCGGGCTTTTCTTCGCGGAAATAGTACACGGGTTTGCCGTCGCGCAAGAACCCGAGTTCGGGAAAATCGATGCTCGAAAAGGCGTTGTAGCTCTGCGTTCTCGTCTTTTTCGCCCTCGTCCCCGCGATGATCTTGCCGTCGAACACGATATTCACATTGCACGCCTTATCGTCCGCGCAGAAGAAAAATGCGTCCGCAAGATTGGTGCGTGCGTCGGTATCGCGCAGGTTCACCGAGTGCTGGGAGCCCGTCAGAACGATGGGCTTGGGGCTGTTTTGCACGAGATAGGAAAGGGCCGCCGCCGTGTACGCCATCGTATCGGTGCCGTGGGTGATGACGAAGCCGTCGTAGCCTTCGTACTTGCTCCTGATGATACGGGCAAGTTCGAGCCAATGCTTGGAGTAGATATTCGTGCTGTCGAGATCGAAGGGGCGGATCGCGTCGACAGAGCAGACGCTCCCGATCTCGGGGACCTCGGCGAGAAGTTCCTCGGGCGAGACGGAAGGGACGAGCCCTTCGGGCGTATCCTTGGAGGCGATGGTGCCCCCCGTTGCAATGAGAAGAATGTGTTTCATATCAATCGAATTTTTCATGGAACAGGGAAATTTCCCGCTCGTTTTCCGAACTTTTCCCTCCGCGGAGGATTTCTATCAAATTACGGGCGATCCCGTTCGCTCTTTCCCCGTACAAAACGGCGAACCCGCGGCAAGTTGCGATGCGGGAAAGGGCGTTTTCGTCGGCGGGGATTTGTTCCGTCACCCCTAATTTTTTAAGCCCCTGCGGGGGCTCCTGTTCCTCGGTGACGAGAAGGCGGAAAAAGCGGGTGAAATGCTTCCCGTCGTAGCGGATACCGCCGAACTCGCACACCCGTACATTGTCCACAAGAAAGACCCGTCCGTCCGCCTTTGCCACCGTGCGCTTCATGAGGGAAATTTCCATGGGAGGAAGTTTGGAAGTCCGCTCCACCCTGCCGCATTGCAATTTATCGTGCACGCCGACGGGCGCGAACACCTCGTCGCCCTCTTCAAGGGGAAATTCGCTCCCGTACCAATAGGTGCGCTCGCACAGGTTGGGGTCGAGGAAGAACCGCAGCGCGACGTACATCATGCGAGGGGAACGGAGTACACCGTATCAACTTGACGGCGGACGAACTGCCGATATTTTTCCGCCTTGGATTCGAACAGAATATAAAGCCTTCCGTCCTCTTCGTAGATCTCCTCGCTCATGCACGGGGCGACAAGGTCGTCTTTCAAATCAGAAGAATCAAGGCGGAGCATGTTATTTTCAACGTCCCCCTCTTTGCGTTCGTAAAAATAGATGTGCGAATTCGGGAGCCCGTACGAGGTGGAAAGGGCGATCCCCCCTTCGTAAATTGCAATGCCCTGCACGAGCGCGGGGACCGAAATCGTGAGGATGGGGTCGGAATTTTTTACTCCCCCCTCGCAATTTTCGTCCGCCTCGAACGCATAGACGAAAGCGTAGTTGGTTTCGCCGTCCTTCTCGATATGGTGGCTTTGATCGGTGGGATAGTTCTGCTCGCGGTAGAATTCCCCCGCATACAGGACGTTGTCGAAGTAGTAACAGTAGGCATTTTGAAGCCCCGTTTGAAAGGAATCGGTCACCTTCACCGCCGCCCCGTCTTTCGCGTTTATCGCCTCTTCGACGGGGAAGCGGACGAGGCTCTTCCCGCTCGCGACGACGAGGTAGTTCCCCGTGCAGGTGATGCCGCCGAAGTGGGTGGTGAGTGGCTTGCCGTCCTCTTCCAAGATAATGGATTTGGTCTCCTTTCCGATCAGATACACGCGGGAAGGGGTGTCTTTCAAATAGCCGCTGACGGCGACTTCGTACTTGGGATTTTCGGGAAGGGCGCACAGCCCCTGCGGGCAGAACCCATCTTCCAAGGGGATCTCCTGCTCCGCCTTTGCCCGTTCGTCGAACGCGGGATAGCGTGCCCCGAAAAACCAG
>CANPWF010000168.1 GCA_947581885.1 uncultured Clostridia bacterium | reverse complement strand
TCGGCTCAGGGTGACGTAATCATACAGTTGCGCACAGTCACACCCCCTCAGTCACGGCATGGGCAGCCGTGCCGGCTCCCCCTCGAGGGGGAGCCGAGTGGGGGAGAGAAAGGTGCGGCGCGACTACCCAAAAGGGGAGCCAAGGGCGGGTGTACGGTCTCAATTCTTCCTTCCGAGCAGGACCGTTGCGTAGGCGGTGATGCCTTTGCCTTCGCCGACGTAGCCGAGTTTTTCGTTGGTGCCCGCGGAGATGCCGACGTTCTCGCAATCGAGAGTGCGGCGTAAATTTTCCCGCATGCGATCGATATGGGGGGAAAGGCGGGGGCGTTCGCACACAATGGCGATCGAGGCGTTCTTTACAAAAAATCCGCCGCCATGTACCAGTTCCATCACCTTTTCCAAGAGCTTCATGCTGTCCGCACCCGCGTATGCAGGGTCGGTATCGGGGAAGAAAAACCCGATGTCCCTTTCCCCGATCGAAGAAAGGAGCGCGTCCATTAAAGCATGCACGGGAACGTCGCCGTCGCTGTGGGCGACGAGGGCACGGTCGGACGGAACGGTCACCCCGCACAGCTTAATATAGTTCAAATTGAGCCGCGCGATGCCTTTATCGATCTCATCCTGATGGTCGAAGGCGTGCGTATCGATGCCGAAACCCACCCGTTCGGGAACTTCGAAATCGGCGGGGAAGGTCAGCTTTTTGTTGCGGTTGTCGCCTGCGCAGAGATGGGGTTCCTTGCAGAATTCGGCGTAAATGCCGCTGTCATCGGTAAACGATTTTCCGCTCTCCATTGCCTTTTCGTAGGCGCGGAGAAGTTCTTCCCGCAAAAATCCCTGCGGGGTCTGCACGAGAAAGACGGTGTTTCGCGGCGGGGCCTTGTAACCATTTTCGGTGAGGGCGACGGTGTCCGTCGAGGGGACGGCGCAGACACCGCTCCCGAATTTCTTCACGCTCCCGATGCACCCTTCGATCGCCTCGGCAGAGACGAAGGGCCGCGCCGCGTCGTGAACGAGCACGATCTCGCCCTTTGCTTCCTTCAACGCATGGTAAACGCTCTCCGTCCGCGTATTTCCGCCGAGGACGGTGCGGGCGTTTTCAAAGGGGGAGAGAAGGGCTTGTACGCGCTTTTCATCTTCCTCGGAACAGGCGACAAGCATTTCGTCGACGAAAGGGGAGAAGGCGGAGAGGGAATGCACGAGGACGGGCAGTCCGTTCCACTCGAAAAAGATCTTGTTCTCGGGCGTCTTTGCCCGTTCGCCGCGGCCCGCGGCGCAGAGGATGAGCGAGATCATGCGTCCTCCCCGATGACTTCGTACAAAGAAGAAGCCTCGTCCTTTTTCACGTTCTCTTTGAGCTCTTTTACTCTGAACTTCAAAACGCCCGCCTGAAAGGAAATTTCCACGATATCGCCCGCCTTCAAACGGTAGGCGGGCTTGACTTCCCGCCCGTTCACCGCGATCTTCCCTGCCGCCGCCGCTTCCTGCGCGACGGTGCGGCGTTTCAGAATGCGCGAAACTTTCAGAAATTTGTCGATCCGCATGTTTTGAGCCCCCGTGAATTCCGCACAAAATGTCTTTTTTTGGAACATGCGGAAAAATTTTTTTTCGACGGGGCAAAAGCGGTTGACATCTTTTACTTCCTTGCCTATAATATCATACTGTATTATTATGCGCAGAATGCCCCACTTCGCCGTGTCGCAAATTTTTTACGGCGGGGATCGGGCAACATTTTCCGCTTCTGCCTTTACCTATTATATCGCTTTTCGGCGGCAATGTAAAGGGGAACGGGGCAAATTCTTTCAAGCATTTCGATTTTTATCCGATGAAAAGATATACTCGGTAAATCGTCGCGATAATAACATAAAGGAGTTATTTGACGGATGAACTTACCCATTCAAAAGTACGGAAAGACGGAACGGAGAAAGTTCGGGTCGATCACCGAGGTCATCGACATTCCCGATCTTGTCGAGATCCAGAAAGAGAGCTATCGTTCGTTTATCGACGAGGGCATTTCCGAGATCTTCGAGGACTATTCTCCCATCACCGACTTTTCCGACCACTTCGAGCTGTACTTCCTCTCGCACGAATTCGGCAAAACGCCCAAGTACGACGAGAAGGAGTGCCGCAACCGCGACGCGACGTATGCCCTTCCCCTTCGGGTGAAGGTTCGCCTCGTCAAGAAGGAGAGGGACGAGATCCTCGAACAGGACGTGTTCATGGGCGATCTTCCCCTCATGACGGACAACGGTTCCTTCATCATCAACGGGGCGGAGCGCGTCATCGTCTCCCAGCTCGTCCGTTCCCCCGGCGTGAACAACGTCTGCGAGACGGACAAGACGGGCAAGAAGATCTATGAGACGACGGTCATTCCCAACCGCGGCGCGTGGCTCGAATTCAAGCAGGATCCGCAGGGCGTGCTTTGGGTGAGCGTGGACAGGAAGCGCAAGCTCACGGCCACCGTCCTTCTCCGTGCTCTCGGGTACGGGTCCGACCGCGCTCTCGAAGAGCTCTTCGGTTGCAAGACGGAGAACGGCGATCTCGTCGTCGACAAGATGATCGCCGCCACCATCGATAAGGACGATAAAGACAATCCGCCCATCAAATCGGAATCGGACGGGCTCATCGCCCTGTACAGAAGGCTGCGTCCGGGCGAAGTTCCCACCGAGGAATCCGTCCGTCAGCACCTCAACAACCTCTTCTTCGATCCGCGCCGCTACGACGTGGTGAAGGTGGGGCGGTATAAGTTCAACAAAAAGCTCAACCTCGCCTACCGTCTCCCCGGGTGCAAGCTCGCCGAAGCGGTGTTCGATCCCGAGACGGGGGAACTCCTCGCCGATAAGGGGGAAGTCGTCTCCGAAGAGAAGGCGAGAGCCATTCAGAACAAAGGTGTAAACGAGGTGTACGTCCTCGTCAACGACCCCGTGGACGGCGAGATCCCGCACAAGATGATCGCCAACAACACGGTAGATTTCTGCGCCCTTTCGGATAAAGATCCCAAGCTCCTCGGGCTCCTCAAAACGGTGTACTATCCCAACTTCGTGTTCTCCAAGAAGATCGCCGAGGCCTGCAAAGAGCTCTCCGACGAAGAGGTCGCCGCGAAATTCGTCGACGAGATCAACGCCGTCTACTACACCCGCGAGACCGAACCGAGCGCGGACGAGAAGCAGGAAGAGCGCAAGAACCGCGAAAAGAGAAGGCTCAGCCGTATCGCGTTCGTCGGGGCATGCCGCCTCTTCCACGAGATCCTTTCCAGAGATGTAGACGCGGAGAAGGCGGCTTCCGCTCCCGTCGACCTCGAAGAGGAGGCAAGGATCGGCGGGCTTCTGACCCCTTCCGAGAAGAAGGCGATCCGTCCGCTCGTCGAAAAACTCAACCACAAGTGCATCACGGTGGACGATATCGTCGCCGCCGTCTCCACCAACCTCGACCTCTGCTACGAGATCGGCTCGATCGACGAGATCGACCATTTGGGCAACCGCCGCGTCCGTTCGGTGGGCGAGCTCCTTCAAAATCAGCTCCGCATCGGGATGTCGAGATTGGAACGTCTCATCAAGGAGCGCATGGCGACGGCAGACCCCGCCGAGATCACCCCTTCGGGGCTCATCAACGTGCGCCCCATTTCGGCGGTCATCCGCGAGTTCTTCGGCTCTTCCCAGCTCTCGCAGTTCATGGATCAGACCAACCCGATCGCCGAACTCACCCACAAGAGAAAGCTCTCCGCGCTCGGCCCCGGCGGGTTGAACCGCGACCGCGCCACCTTCGAAGTGCGCGACGTGCACCACTCCCACTACGGGCGCATGTGCCCGATCGAGACCCCCGAAGG
>CANPWF010000167.1 GCA_947581885.1 uncultured Clostridia bacterium | reverse complement strand
CCCGAGATCGCCCTCGCCGTCACGATCGCGGGGAGCGTTATATTGCTTCTTTTCGTATTTGAAGCGGTGAAGGACAGCCTTTCCGTCTTTCAGGACATTGCGGAGAGCACGCGGCTCGATGTCGGGCTCGTCAAGATCCTTTTGAAGATGGTGGGGATCGGATATCTCGTCGAATTTGCGGCGGGGATCTTATCCGATTTCGGGCAAAGTTCGATGGGGGACAAGCTCATTTTCTGCGGGAAGATCGTCATCCTCGTCCTTTCCATCCCCATTTTGCAAAACGTTCTAACGCTCATTCGCCGCCTGTTGGAGCTCGTATGAAAAAATTTCTTCTCATACTTTCAGCCATCCTTCTCCTTTGCACGGTGTTTTCTCCCGCAGAGAAAGCCCATGCGGCGGCAGAGGAAGAGAGGCAAGCCGAACTCGACGAGAAGATCGACGAACTCCTTGAAGGATTGGATACGGAGGAATTGCAAAAGTATTTAAGCGGGTTGGAGGATTTTAAGGGCATTTCCGTCAAAGAGAAGTTAAAACAGCTCATCACGGGGGAGTTGAAGCTCGACTATTCAAGTCTCTTCGAAGCGTCTCTCTCCTTCCTATGGGAAGAGGGCAAGGCGATGATCCCCGCATTCGCCCTGATTTTGGCGGTGACATTGCTCTGCGGACTGCTTGGTTCTTCGAATAATGACTTTTTACATAGTACTATGTCAGACATAATATACTTCGTCGCCTACCTTTCGGCGGGCGGTGCTGTGCTCGCGTGCCTCATCGGCGTATTACAGGCGGGATTCGGGGCGATATCCGAGATGAAAAAGCAAATGGAGATCGTCTATCCGCTCCTTCTTACGTTGATGTCCGCAAGCGGTGGGGCGGTATCGGCGGGGATCTTCCGCCCCGCGGTGGTCTTTTTATCGGGCGCACTCTCCGACCTCTTCCTGTCTGTCGTCCTTCCCTGTTCGGTTGCGGTCATCATCCTTGCCTTTATCGGCAATCTCTCCACGGATGTCCGCACCGAAAAGCTCGGGGAGTTCTTCAAGAGCGTTACAAAGTGGCTGCTCGGCATTACGCTCACCGTCTTTTCGCTCTTTCTCACCGTGCAGGGCATCACCGCCGCGCAGTACGACGGCATCTCGCTCCGTGCGGCGAAGTACGTCGTTTCGGGCTCCGTGCCCATCGTCGGTTCCTTTTTATCGGGTGGAATGGAGCTCGTCGTCGCGGGGAGTGCCCTCATCAAGAACGCCCTCGGCAGTTTTTCGATCTTCCTTCTCATCGGAACGATCGCCCGCCCCGTGCTTCTTCTTGCCGCCTTTCAGCTCTTTTTGCGCCTCTCCGCCGCCGCGACCGAACCCGCGGGTGGCAAGATCTCTTCCTTTCTTTCCCGCCTCGCGGGGGACTGCGGGTACTTCCTCGCGGGCATCCTCTGCATCGCTTTTCTCTACTTTTTGACTCTCGTTCTCTTGGTCTGTTCGACGGGGGTGCTGTTATGAAGGCGTACGTTTTGAGCGTGGCGGGGGCGGTGCTCCTTTCCGCCGTGCTCGCGATCATCGCGCCGAGCGGAAGGACGGGCAAGTTCATCAAAGGGATCTCAAAGGTGTTCGTTCTCTCGGTTCTTGTTTCCCCGTTTTTCGGGCTGTTGAAAGGAAATACGCCGTCTTTTTCGGGTAAAAACGCATTTGAAAGCGACGTTTCCTACTTCACCGCCTGCGCGGATTTGTTGGAAGAAGAGGATTCAAAAGAGATCCAAGCCCTTCTTCAAGAGCAGTTTGAATTGGAAACTGAGGTGACGACGAAACGTTCCTCCGTCGATCTTTCCCTCAAAAAAATTACCGTAAAGCTCGTTTCCTTCGGAATAAACGAACAGGGCGGGCATATAGATATTGTGTCGGATGTCCAAGCCTACCTTGAAAAGCGGTACGGATGCGAGACGGAGGTCCTGCCTTGAAAGAGAAGCTGAAAAACTTTTTTGCGAAAAAGAGCGTAAAAACGGTGCTCATCCTGCTCATCGCGCTCGCGTTGCTCCTCGCCGTGTGGCGGGTGTTCTTCTCCAAGGGGGAAACGACGGATGTCTCCGCCCAGACGGAAGAGGAGAACCGCCTTTCCCGCCTTCTCGAAAAGATCGAAGGGGTCGAAGAAGCATCCGTGATGATCGGGGAGAAGGACGGCGTGCCCGTGAGTGCGGTCATCGTCTTTCAGGGAGAGGACGGCATCCTCGTGCGGACCCGCCTCACCGAAGCGGCGGCACAGGCGTTGGGGATCTCCAACCGTGAAGTGCACGTCTTTCCATCGGACAGAAAATAAAGATAAGGAGATAAATCACCATGTCCAACACCAAAAAAATCGCGCTGATGTCTACCCTTGTTCTGCTGCTCGCCGTAACCGCCATCTTCAACTTCGTGCTTGCGGGAAGGGGAGCGGCGACCGTGAGCGGCGAAGCGGCGGTGAAAGCGACCTACTTCACGACCTATCGCGCCACCCGCAACTCCACGCGGAGCGAAGAATTCGTCCAGCTCGATGCGATCATCGAAGCCAACGAAGTGGGGAGCGATGAATACAACGCCGCCGTTGCGCGGAAGGAACAGCTCGTCTCCGTGATGGAGGACGAACTCGTGCTCGAATCGATGATCAAGGCGATGGGCTTCTCCGATTGCGCCGTGACGATCACCGACGCGGAGAACATCAATGTGTTCGTCAATTCGGATGAACTCGACTACGACCAGATGTCCCGCATCCTCTACGCGTTGGAGATCGAGAACAACGTCCACGAGGGGAATGTGATAATTATGCCCGTTTATGCGGAAAGTTGAGAAAAAACAGTAGTAAAATCGAAAAAGATGTGTTATAATGGTTCTCGTTAAGGAGAATCGGTATGGCAAGCATCAAATATAACCCGAACGGACAAAAGGGCAGGATCACCTATAATTCGGATATCGTGAGCGGCATCGTCGTTCTGAGCCTGCAAGAGACGGAAGGGATCGAACTCGTTCCTTCCAAGAGCAAGGGCATCAAGCTCTGCTTCGAGAAAGAGGGGATCTTCGTCGATATCTCCGTGATCGCGCACTACGGTTACAGCGTGCCCGAACTTGCGTTCCGCATCCAACAGAACATCAAGCAGATGGTCGAATCGATGACGAAGTACAAGATCGCCAAGGTCGATGTGCATGTGCAGAGCGTCGTCTTTCCTCCGAGCAAACCCGAGGAAGCCGTACTTTCTCCCGAAGATACGAAAAATTGAAACTTTCCCCTTCCGCGCGGGAGGGGAAATTATTGTGCAAAAGGTGAAATCATGAGAAGCGACGCGCGTGAAGCTGCTTTCAAGATCGTATTTTCGGAACTGTTTTCGGGCCCCAGCGAGAAGGGCTTCCGCTCTTCTTTGTACCGCGGAGCCAAATTGAACGAAGAGGACAAGGCGTATGCGGAGGAGGTCGTGCGCCTCGTCTCGGATAACCTGAATGAACTTTCGGATACGATCTCGGCGCAGGTGAAGCGGTTCGCCGATTACAGGATCTACGCCGCCGACCGCGCAGTGATGCTCGTCGCGCTCGCAGAGATCAGGTATTTCGACGATATCCCGCCCGTCGTCTCGGTGAGCGAGGCGGCGAGGATCGCGCGGAAGTACTCCACGGAACGCTCCGCGGACTTCGTGAACGGTGTACTCGGGGGGATCATCGAACCATGAATCTCATCGACGGAAAAAGTATCGCCGCGGCGATCCGAAAGGAACTTCGGGTGCGGACGGATGCCTTCGAACAAAAATTCGGCGAACGCCCGGGGCTTGCGGTCGTGCTCATCGGCGACGATCCCGCCTCGGAGGTGTACGTTCGCAACAAGATA
>CANPWF010000166.1 GCA_947581885.1 uncultured Clostridia bacterium | reverse complement strand
ACCTCTCCTATATCCCCCTCTTTGTGCTCCTCTGCGTCTCGATCGGCGGGACGGAAGAACTGTTGTTCCGCGCCCTTTTGCACCGCGAGATCAAAGAGTCGTTCGCAAGGAAGAAGAACGGCTATCTTTGCTCCGTCCTCTTGTCGGGGGCGATCTTCGGGCTGTGGCATCTCGTCAATCTCTTCTATGGGGCGGGCTTCGGCGCGACGGCGTTGCAGGTGGGCTACACCTTCCTGCTCGGCATGATGTTCGCCGCCGTGTACGATCGGACGGGAAACGTATGGCTGTGCGTGTTTTTACATGCCCTCTTCGACGTGGGCGGCACCCTCGTCGATCAGATCGGCAGCGGCGACCCGCACGACCTCGTGTTCTGGATCCTCACGATCATTGCGGGCGTTGCCTGTGCCGTGCAGATCGCCTGTTTCGTCCTCAAACGGAATAAACAAAATAACCTTCGCCTCAAAGAGGAAAAAGAGGCGGAAAAGAGATTCCTCTGAAATCATGATCTTCGAAAATACAAAAAACCTATTGGAAGAGATAAACCGCGGGAACGGGTTCGGTGAGCAAGTCACCCTCGTCGCCGCCACCAAGACGAGGACGGCGGAAGAGATCAACGAGGCGATTTCGGCGGGCGTTACCGATATCGGCGAGAACCGCGTGCAGGAATTCCGCGAGAAGTACGACCTCGTGCACGGGGCGCACCGCCACTTCATCGGGCATTTGCAGACCAACAAAGTAAAGTATCTCGTCGGCAAGTGCGACCTTCTGCACTCTCTCGACCGCGACGAACTCGCGGAAGCCGTCGACCTTCTCTCCCAAAAGAAGGGGATCCGTATGCCCGCCCTCGTGCAGGTGAATATCGGCTGTGAAGAGAGCAAGGGCGGCTATTCCCCCGAGGAAGCATGGGAGAAATTCCGCGTCCTTCGGAAAAGAGAAGGGCTCAAAATTTGCGGATTCATGGCGATGCTCCCCATTTCCGACGACGTTGCCCTTCTTCAAAATCTTTGTAAAAAAATGCGCACGCTGTTTGAGCGTGCACGGGAGACGGACGAAAACGTTCGCTATCTTTCCATGGGCATGAGCGGGGATTTCCGCCTGTGCATGGAGAACGGTTCCAACATGGTGCGGGTGGGAACGGCGATCTTCGGCGAACGCAAATAATTCAGGGCTCCGGCTCTTCTTCCCTCTTGGAAAAGGCGCACCCGCAATAGTTCTGGCGGTACAATCCGTACTGCTTGGAGAGACGGATGGATGTGAGATATCCGTCCCTCTTTTTGAAATCGGAGGGAAGATAGGTTACCCCCCATTTTTCTTGAAGGGAATAGCCGATCGCGTTGATGCGGTCGGCGTCTTTATGGGGAGAGACGGTGAGCGTGGTGCCGAAGAGATCGTACCCGCGCTCTTTGGCTTCCTTCGCCGTGCGTTCGAGGCGGAGAGAAAAACAGACGGTGCACCTTGCTCCCCCTTCCTTCTCGTTTTCGAGCCCCTTTACGGCGGATAAATATTCCTCGGGGGAATAGTCGCAGTCGAGAAAGTCGGCAAGCCCCGTTTCCTTCAAGAGCCTTATCTGTTCGCTTTTTCTCTTCTCGTATTCCGCTTCGCAGTCGAGATTGGGATTATAGTAAAACACCGTCGTATGAAGGGACAGAAGCTGGGTAAGGCAATAGGAAGAACAGGGTGCGCAACAGCTATGGAGAAGGAGCTTCTTCCCCTCGTTTTCTTTTATCGCTTCGAGCATGGCGGCATCGTAATAGATTTTCATAAGGATATTGTACCAAGCCGTTTTCCCTTTGTCAAGCGCACACTCTTCGGTTTTTCGTCCGTTCAAAGACAAAGCGCACCGCTCCGTCCGAAAGAGAGCCCATTGGAATTTGCATGAAAACGCATAAAAATGCTATAATGGGGTTAGAAAACGGAGAAGAGATGGACAAGAGAGATTTCCGCGTGAAGCTGACAAAGAAGATGATCGGAGACGCGTACATCCGCCTTCGCGAGAGAAAGCCCCTCCACCGCGTCACCGTGTGCGAGCTGTGCGAACAGGCGGGCGTGGGGAGAGGGACCTTTTACGCGCACTACGACGACGTGTACGCCCTCCATGAGGAGATCGAGAACGATTTCCTCGCCGAATTTTCCAAAGCCCTCGGCGTGGCGTTCGACGAGGGACCCTCCCCGCGCCGCGTTTGCCGCTCCGTCTTTTCCTTCCTCGATGCGAACAAGACGCTGTGCGCGATCGTGTTCGACCGCGACAACGAACGGGGACTGCAAAAGTTTTTGAAGCTCGGGGAAGAGCAGTTCTTCGAACGTCTCGGCGAACCGAACGGCATGCGGCGGGAACGGGCGGCGTTCGTCTACCGCTTCGTCTCGGCGGGGTGCGTCGCCTGTTTGCAGGACAGAACGTGCCGCGGCGAACCCTTCGAGAGCTTTTCCGACGAGATCGCCGACCTCATCGCAAAGGCCGCCGCCCCCTATAAAGCATAGAATTCGCGCCCGACCGCAAAGGTCGGGCGCGTTGAAATTTTACTCCTCTCCGCCGTCGAGGGCAGCCGCCTCGTCCGCGTCCTCGAAGTCCTCGTATTGGTTGCAGAACTCCGCGAACACTTCGTCGAGCAGGTTCTCGTCCTCGATGACTTCGAGCTGTTCGTCGTCCTCTCCGCCCACGAGGTGGTAGATGGCGACCTCGTCGCCTTCCCCCTCTTCGTCGTCGCTCTCCGTCTCTTCGGCGACCGCCTCGGGCGTGAGCGCGACATACCATTCGCCCTTGTACTCGAACGTCATCAAGTGTTCGTAGCGGGCGGTGTTGCCGTCGTCGTCGACAAGTTCGACGATGTTATCGTCCTCGTAATCGTTGGCTTCCTCTTTCATTTCCTGCCTCCCTTTTTTTGATAAGAACCCCTCTAAAATATACGCCGCCGCGAGGGAATCGACGTGCTTTTTCTTCTTGTCTTTCTTGGAAGAGATCCCCAAGCTAAGAAGATCTCCCCGCGCTTCCCGCGTGGTGTAGCGTTCATCCTCGGAATAGACGGGCATACCCGCCTCCTTTTCGAGGGCGGCGATGAAGCGGCGGGTCTTTTCCGTCTGCACGCTCTCGGTGCCGTCCGCATTCAAGGGAAGCCCGCAGACGATCATACTTGCCCCTCTCTCCTTCGCCAAAGAGATCAAATTACGGATATCTTCGGAGAAATTCCCCGTGCGGAAGTAGGTATCCGAGGGCACCGCATAGCTCTCGAAGGGATCGGAAAAGGCAACGCCCACCCTTCTGTCCCCGATGTCGAACGCAACGATCATACTTCGAGTATAGCACACTCCCGCGAAAAAGGCAATTGTTTTGCCCCTCTTCCCCGAAAAGCCTTTTTCCGCCGAAAAAGTGCGCCGCAACGCTTGAAAAAATACGGGGCATGGTGTATAATAGTCTGCGGAAAAAAAGGAGAGGAAAGTCATGAAAACACCTTATGCGATCATCATCATGGACGGCTACGGCTTGAACCCCGAAACAAACGGCAACGCCATTTTCATGGACGGAAGCAAGAACGTTTCCGCCTACCGCAAAGAATATCCCTCCGCCACCTTGGGCGCGAGCGGGCTCTCGGTGGGGCTTCCCGACGGGCAAATGGGAAATTCCGAAGTCGGGCACCTCAACATGGGCGCGGGGCGCATCGTCTATCAGGACCTCACCAAGATCACAAAAGCCATCGAGGACGGCGACTTCTTCGAAAACCCCGCCCTCATCCACGCCATGGACAGCGCGAAAAACAGCGGAAAGAAACTTCACCTCTGGGGGCTCCTTTCGGACGGCGGGGTGCATTCGCATATCACTCACCTCTTCGCCCTTCTGAAAATGGCAAAGGAGC
>CANPWF010000165.1 GCA_947581885.1 uncultured Clostridia bacterium | reverse complement strand
GAAAGATGGGGGCGGAAGTGCGCATGTTCGCTCCCCGTACCCTCATGCCGACGGGGCTCGATCGGATGGGCGCGAAGATCTGCTCTTCCCGCGAGGAAGCCCTCGAGGGCGCGGACGCGGTGATGGGGCTCCGCATTCAACTCGAACGTCAGCACGCGGGGAATTTCCCTTCCCTCGGCGAATATTCCAAATATTACGGGGTGGACGACACCGTTCTCCGCTATGCGAAGAAGGACGCGCTCGTCATGCACCCGGGGCCCGTCAACCGCGGGGTGGAGCTCACGAGCGCGGTCATCGACGGGGACCTTTCCGTCATCGAGGATCAGGTGCTCTCGGGCATTGCGGTGCGTATGGCGGTGCTGTTCTTGCTCACCAAGGAGGAAGTCGCATGATCTTAAAGAACGCAGACATCGTTTTGAAGGACGGGGTGAAGAGGCTCGATCTTCGCGTCGAACAGGGCAGGATCGCCGAACTCGCCGAACATATCCGAGGGGAAGGGATCGACTGCACGGGGCTTACCGTTTTCCCGGGGCTCATCGATATGCACGTCCATCTCCGTGAACCCGGCGCGGAGCGCAAAGAGGACATCAAGAGCGGGGCGCGGGCGGCGGTGAAGGGCGGTTTTGCCCAGATCTGCTGTATGCCCAACACCAACCCCGTGGCGGATAACAAGGTCGTCGTCTCCTACATCAAGGCGCGGGCGGCGGAAGAGGGGCTGTGCCTCATCCATCCCATCGGCGCGATCACCGAGGGGCAGAAGGGGGAGACCCTTGCCGCGATCGGCGCGATGAAGGCGGCGGGGGCGGTCGCGCTGTCCGAGGACGGGAAGTCCGTCCTCAAAACTTCCCTCATGGCAAACGCCATGCTGTATGCGCAGGATTTCGGTTTGAAATGCCTCTGCCACTGCGAGGACCCGAGCCTCACCGACGGCGCGTCCGTGCACGAGGGGTTCTATTCCACCCTCACGGGACTCAAAGGGAGCATCCGCGCGGCGGAAGATATCTTCATCGCCCGCGAACTCTGCCTTGCGGAGAGCCTTGGGGTGCCCGTGCACATCTGCCACGTCTCCACATACAGCGGGGTGCAGCTCATCCGTGAAGCCAAAGCCCGCGGCGTTTTTGTGACGGCGGAGACCTGCCCGCACTACTTCACCCTCACCGACGAGGCGATCAAAGATTTCGATACGAATACCAAAGTCAATCCCCCCCTGCGGGAGGAGAAGGACCGCCTCGCCGTCATCGAGGGGTTGAAAGACGGCACCCTCGATTGCATCGTGAGCGACCACGCCCCTCACCATGCGGACGATAAGAACGTCGAATACAACTACGCCGCGTTCGGCATCAGCGGCATCGAGACGAGCTTCGCGCTCTCCTATACCGAGCTCGTGAAGGGGGGCTCACTCTCCCTTCCCGCCCTCGCGGAAAAGATGAGTGCCGCCCCCGCCCGTATCCTCGGCTTACAGGGAGGGGAGATCGCAATCGGCACCCCCGCGCACCTCACCGTCGCCGACCTGAGATCCTCATGGACGATCGACCCCGCGAAATTTCTCTCCAAGGGGAAGAACACCCCCTTTGCGGGAAGGAAAGTGTTCGGCAGCGTCGTATACACCTTCGTGGACGGCGAGATGAAATACCCGTTGAAAGAAGGAGGCAAGGCATGATCTTCGACGCTCTCACCCGCGCGATCGAAAGGACGAAAAACCCGACCTGCGTGGGATTGGATACTTCCTTCGACTATCTTCCTTCCCCGATGAAAGAGGGGGCGAATACGGCGAAGGAACGGATGAAGGCGGTGTTCTCTTTCAACCGAAATATCATCGACGCGGTGATAGGTATCGTCCCCGCCGTCAAGGTGCAGATCGCCTACTACGAAGTGTACGGGGCGGCGGGCATCGAATGTTTCGTCCGCACCTGCGCCTATGCGAAGGAGAAGGGGCTCTTCGTCATCGCCGACTGCAAGCGCAACGACATCGGCACGACCGCCTCGCAGTACGCCCGCGCCTATTTCGGGGAAGAGGCGTTCGCCCCCGTCGACCTTCTCACCGTCAACGGCTACCTCGGCACGGACGGCGTTCGCCCCTTTGCCGAGCTCTGCGAAAAACACGATAAGGGCATCTTCGTCCTCGTCAAGACGAGCAATCCCTCCTCGGGGGAATTGCAGGACCTCACATTCCCCGACGGAACTTCCGTGTACGAGCGGATGGGCGATCTCGTCAACGCTTGGGGCGGGGGAACGGAAGGGGAGTGCGGCTATACCCGCGTGGGGGCGGTCGTCGGCGCGACGTACCCCGAAGAGGCGAAAAAGCTCCGCCTTCGGATGCCCCATGCGTTCTTCCTCGTCCCGGGATACGGGGCGCAGGGCGGGAACGCCTCCATGCTCACCCCCTGTTTTCATGAGGGGGGAAGGGGCGCGATCGTCAACAACTCCCGCGGGATCCTCTGCGCCTATCAAAAGCGCGGGGGAGACTATGCGGAAGCGGCACGCGTCGCCGCGATCGATATGCGGGCGGACCTTCTGTCCGCCTTGGGGGGAATATGCGAGAGATAACCGCCACCGTGCTCGAAAACGCCCGTATCGCTCCCGATGTGTACTCGCTCACCTTCGCCTGCGGGGAGGAGATCCCCGTCCGCGCGGGGCAGTTCTGCATGGTGCAGGTGCACGGATTCCCCCTGCGCCGCCCGATCGCCGTGTGCAAGGCGGAAGGGGAGAGGATCACCGTCTGTTACCGCGTGAAGGGGGCGGGCACCCACGCGCTCGCCGAGACGTATCAAAAGGGAGAAAAACTCCGCGTCCTTCTCCCTCTCGGCAACGGGTTCTTCCTTCATGGGGAGGAGCGCGTCGCCGTCGTGGGCGGGGGTGCGGGCGTGTTCCCGCTCATCGCCGCCATTCGGGAATTTTCCCCTACATGCAGGGTTTTTGCCTACATGGGGTTCAAAAACCGTGAAAATGTGTGCATGGAATACGAGATGCGGCGGGCGGAAAAACTCGTCATCGCCACCGACGACGGCTCGCTCGGCTATCACGGCACGGCGGTACAGGCGATGATGGAGGAAGTTTTGAAGTTCAAACCCGAATTGATCCTCACATGCGGCCCGCTCCCCATGCTCCGTTCTCTCAAAGCGGCGGCGGCCCGCCTCAAAGTTCCCGTGCAGGCTTCCTTGGAGGAGCGGATGGGCTGCGGCGTGGGCGCGTGCCTCGTTTGCGTCTGCAACAAGACGAACGGCGAACACGCCCGCGTCTGCAAGGACGGCCCCGTGTTCGATCTCTCGGAGGTGGATCTCGATGGCTGATCTTCGGGTAAATTTGTGCGGCGTTCAACTCAAAAACCCCGTCATTCCCGCTTCGGGGACCTTCGGATTCGGGCGGGAATTTGATGAACTCTACGATATCTCCATGCTCGGCGCGGTGGCGACGAAGGGGCTCACCCTTCTCCCTCGGAAGGGAAATCCCACCCCCCGCATCGCCGAATCGGGCGGGGTCATCCTCAACGCCGTCGGGCTGCAAAACCCCGGCGTGGAGAGCTTTCTCGAAAACGACCTTTCATGGCTCAAAACCAAGACCAAAGTCATCGCCAATGTCGCGGGGGAGACCCTTTCCGATTACGGCGAGATCTGCGCCCGCCTCGACGGGCTCGTCGACTTTCTCGAACTCAACATCTCCTGCCCCAACGTCAGGTGCGGCGGCATGGCGTTCGGCGTGAAGCCCGAGAGCGTGCGCGAGGTGACCTCTATTGCGAAGAAGAACTGCCCGCATACCCCGCTTCTTGTAAAACTTTCCCCCAACGTGGAGAGCATTCCGGCGAACGCGCGGGCGGCGGAAGAGGGCGGCGCGGACGGCATCTCCCTCGTCAACACGTTCACGGGGCTCGCGGTGGATATCCAAACGCGAGCCCCGTGAACGTGTTGACGAGGGAGATG
>CANPWF010000164.1 GCA_947581885.1 uncultured Clostridia bacterium | reverse complement strand
GAATACTTCTATGCGACGCACTGTTTCTATTCCTTTGAGGATTTCAGGGGGCAACTTGCCGTTCATCTCAGACGCTATAACAACTTCCCCATGCGTCCGCTGAATTGGCATTCCCCAAAAGATTACATCTCAGACTATCTCACCGACGGCGTCCTGCACTGATCTTTTTTCGCTCTCACCCGTCTCATATGTTTGACAAACCTACATTCCGCAGAGAAATTGCGGACACGCTATCCCCGCACGCGCATCCCGTTGAGCTCCTGCACCCGTTCGAGGAAGGAAATTTTTTGATCTCTCTTTTTTAACTGTTCGGTGAAGCGGGACGTGACGAGCGCGTAGATGCAGAAGATGGGCACCGCGCCGAGGTTGGTCTCCAAGAGCGAATTGACGACAAGGGTGGTGATTTTTTGACCCCAATCCGCGATTTCCGCACTGCGGATGCCGCCGAGAAGGAGAGAAAATTCCCAAGCGAACTGCACGAGAATGCCGATCGAGAGCATCCAAAGGAGCGGAAAGCGTTTGCTCTTTTCCTTTTGGAAGAGGTTATATGCGATCGCCGCGCCGTACCCGAGCACGAGGATGAGTGCCATGTAACCGTGGTAGGAACCCGTCGTCCGCATGATCTTGATGACGGGGACGTTCGCGCCGAACGTGCTTGCGAGAAGGGGCGCGGCAATCCACCATACGACGATGAGAAGCGACCATTCCAAAAGATGTTTGTCCTTCGCATACCACAGCCAAAACCAAACGAAATTGGTAAATCCGTAGCTCATGCTCATCCAGAGGAGAACCCAAAAGAGGTTCCCACCCTCGATGGAACGCGAGTGCGTCGCGAGGTGAAAGATGCCGTAGTCGACGATCATATACAGAATACCGCCCGCAAGTCCCCAAAGGACGGTCAAATACCGTTTCTTGCAAAGAAGAAGGGCGCAGAGGACGGCGAGGAAGCCCAAGTCGAGCCAGATATACAGCCTGCTGAATACCCGTTGCGCGACGATCTCGCTCAGTAGCAGCGTCGTCATTTCCCCTCCTCCACATGCAGAATGTCCGCGATCTTCCTTTCGAGCATATCCCGCCCGTCCCCCGTCAAAGCGGAGACGGCGATCACGTTCCCTTCCCCCAAACCGAACGCGTACGCAACGGCGCGAAGGCGAACTTTTGCCTGCATTTTGGAGAGTTTATCGCTCTTGGTGGCGATGACGGAGAAGGGAATGATATGGTAATTGAGAAATCCCGCCATGGTGAAGTCGTCCTCGGAAGGGTCGCGGCGGATATCCGAGAGGAGAAAGACGTGCGCGATGTTCTCCTTCTGCGCAAAGAACTTATCGAGCGTTTTGCCCCACTTCTCCTTCTCCTCCTTGGAGACGGCGGCGTAGCCGTAACCGGGGAGATCGGCGAGCACGAAGGAGCCGAAATCGAAATAATTCACAAGGCGGGTGCGCCCCGGGGCGGAGCTCGTTTTGGCGAGCCCCTTCTGCCGCGCGAGCAGGTTGATGAGGGAAGATTTCCCCGAATTGGACTTCCCGCAGACGGCGATCATCGGCTTAGAGGGCGTGAGGAACTGCCGTTCGTCCGCGGCGGAAGTGATGAATTTCGCGCTATTGATGAGCGGCATCGTCCATCCCCCTCACTGCGGTGCGGAACACCTCGTCGATACTGCTCACGCAGATGAAATTGAGCCCTTTGCGCACGTTGAAGGGGATCTCCTCCACGTCCTTTTTGTTCTCTTCGGGAATGACGATGTCGTGGATGCCGATCCTCGCCGCGGCGAGCGACTTCTCTTTGAGCCCGCCGATGGGCAGAACTTTTCCGCGGAGGGTGATCTCCCCCGTCATCGCAACGTCCCGCCGCACGGGCTTTCCCGTAAACGCCGAGAGGATGGCGGTCGCCATTGTGATGCCCGCGGAAGGGCCGTCCTTGGGGGTCGCCCCCTCGGGGACGTGGATATGGATATCCTTGTGCTCGAAGTCCTTCTCGTCGATGCCGTACTTTTCGGCGTGGGCGCGGATATAGCTGATGGCGGCGTGCGCCGATTCCTTCATCACGTCGCCGAGTTTTCCCGTGAGCTGTACATCGCCCTTGCCCTGCATGGCGGAGACTTCGATGGTGAGCGTTTCGCCCCCCGCCGCCGTCCATGCGAGCCCCGTGGCGGCGCCCACTTCGTCGCTCCCGCGCATCCCTTCGTCGCGGACGAACCGCTTCGCGCCGAGGAATTTTTCGAGATTGGACTTGGTCACGGTGAACCCTTTCCCTTCCCCTTTTGCGATGCGCACCGCCGCCTTGCGGCAGACCGTGCCGATCGTCCGTTCGAGAGACCGCACCCCCGCTTCCATGGTGTAGCCGTCGATCATCGCGGCGAGGGCACCGTCCGTCACGGTGAGCTGATCCTCCGAAAGCCCGTTCTCCTTCCGCTTTTTGGGAACGAGGTAGCGGCGGGCGATCTCCTCTTTTTCCTGAGAAGTATACCCCGAGAGCTCGATGATCTCCATTCTGTCCCTTAACGGGGCGGGAATGGTATCGAGGGTGTTGGCGGTGGCGATGAACATGACCTTCGAAAGGTCGTAATTGACTTCGAGATAGCGATCGCGGAAAGTGCTGTTCTGTTCGGGATCGAGCACTTCCAAAAGCGCGCTCGAAGGATCCCCTCTTAGATCGGAAGAGATCTTGTCCACTTCGTCGAGCAAAAAGACGGGGTTTACGGAACCCGCGTTCTTCATCTCATACAGGATCCGCCCCGGCATCGCGCCGATGTAGGTGCGGCGGTGCCCACGGATCTCCGCTTCGTCTTTGAGCCCGCCGAGGCTCATCCGAACGAACTTCCTGCCGAGGGCGCGGGCGATCGATTTGGCGATGCTCGTCTTGCCCACCCCGGGCGGGCCGACGAGGCAGAGGATGGGAGCTTTGAGTTCCCCCGTGAGTTTCAACACCGCCAAGTATTCGACGACGCGCTCCTTGATCTTTTCAAGCCCGTAGTGGTCCTCTTCGAGGACCTTCTCCACATCGGCAAGTTGCTCCGTGTCCTGCGTCTGCTCCCGCCAAGGGAGATCGAGTAGCCAATCGGCATAGTTGCGAAGGACGGTGTATTCGGGGGAAGAAGAGGGCATCCTGTCCATGCGGGCGAGTTCGGAAAGGGCCTTCTCCTCGACTTCGGGCGGAAGCCCCTTCGCGAGCAATCTCTCGCGAAGTTTGGCGTTATCTTCGCTCTCGTCGCCGAGTTCTGTGTGAATGGCTTTGAGCTGTTCGCGAAGATAATATTCCTTCTGCGATTTTTCGATGCTTCTCCTCACGTCCTGCGAGATCTTGCGTTCGAGCTTGGCGATCTCGAGCTCGTCGTTGAGGCACTGCTCGAAGAGGCGCAAGCGGGGCACGACGCGGGTCTCCTCCAAGAGGAGCTGCTTCTTGTCCTCGCGGATATGCAGTTGATAGGCGCAGACGTTGATGTATACGTCGATATCGGCGATGCCCGTGAGGCGTTCTTCGAGGTCTTTGGAACCCCTGCCGTCGGCGGAGAGAATGTCGTGCACGAGCACTTTCGCCGTGCGGAAGTACGCCTCTTCGAGGTCGGGGTCGCCGTGCTGGGAGACGAGCCCGTCCGTCACCGCATACAAAAATTCCCCCTCGCGGTGGAAATCGCGGGCACGGGCGCGGTATTCGCCCTCGACGTACACGCGCAGCCGATCCCCGGGCAGGCGGACGGTCTGGCGGATGTGCGCCACCGTCCCGATCTCGCTGAGATCCGCCCCCGCGGGGTCGTCCTCGGAAGGATCGCGCTGACGGGTGAGAAAGACGTAGTTATCGCTCAGCTCCGCCCGCTCGACGGCGGCAAGCGAAAGCCCCCGCCCCACATCGAAGGTGGCGGCGGTATCGGGGAAGATCCAGCAAAAAATGGCTCGGGTCGCCGGGGACGGGGGTCAGGATCT
>CANPWF010000163.1 GCA_947581885.1 uncultured Clostridia bacterium | reverse complement strand
TCGGCGATGAGCGACATCAAATCGTTCCCTTTCTTCGCCTCCTGCGCGAGGGCGATGAGAAGGCGGGTCACGAGATACGCCCCGTCGTCGAGGAAGTAATTTTCCTTCAACGCGGCGTGCCCGCTCGTCTCGATCGCGAGGGGGCAATCGATGCCCGAACTTTCCAGCCGCTTCGCCTCGTCTATGACGTTCTTATACCCCCGTTTGAAGCGTTGATGCACGCCGCCGTGCGCCGCAATAAAGGTGGAGAGCCCGTCGCTCGTCACCGAATCGGTCACGATCGTGCCGCCCTTCTTTTCGCTGAGAAGGATACGGGAAGTGAGCGCGATGAGGCGGTTGCGGTTGATCTCCGCGCCCCCCTTCATCACCGCGCCCGCACGGTCCGCGTCCGTATCGAAGATGATGCCGAAATCGGCGGAATACTTTACGACCGCTTCCGATATGGACTTCATCGCCTCCGCGTTCTCGGGGTTGGGGACATGGTTGGGGAAGTTGCCGTCGGGCTCCGAGAACTGCGAACCCGTCGGGTCCGCGCCGAGGGGGCGAAGGACGAGGTCGACATAGAATCCGCCCACGCCGTTCCCCGCGTCCACGACGATCCGCTTTCCCTTCAACGGCTCTCGTTCTCCCGTCGCCGTGCGCACCTTCTCCACGAGGGCGGCGGCATAGCGCGGCAGGTAGTTTTCGCTCGAAACGGTTCCCTTTTTTGAAGAGACGTACAGCCCCTCCGCCGCAAAATTCAGAATGGTTTTTACGTCCTCGCCGCCGAGCCCCGAACTCCTCACAAAGAACTTCAACCCGTTTTTCTCTTTGGGAAGGTGGCTCGCCGTGATCATCACCGAGGCCTCCGCGACCCCGTCTTGGAGCAGCATGAACATGGAGGGGGTGGAGGAGAGCCCCGTCAAGATGACATCATACCCCGCGCCCGTGATGCCCTCGACCGTCCAACTTACAAGTTCATCGGAAGTGAGGCGGGAATCGTGCCCGACGGCAATACGGGGGAAAATCTTCCTTTCAAAGAGCCATCGGCAGAACGCCGCGGCGATCCGAACGACCCGCTTTTTGGTGAGCGTTACTTCCTCCTTCCCGCACGGAAGGGCGTTGCCGCGGACATCGTTCCCGTTGCGGAGCGAAGCGTACTCTTCTCCCATTTTTTCTCCTCTTCGCAAGATACTGTGGTGCTTGCTATCCTTATTATACAAAATGTACTTCTTTTTTTCAAGAGATTTGTTCAAGAAAAAAATAAATTCGTGAAATTTCTTGCGCTTTCCGAATCGGTGTGATATAATCAAACTATCCGAAAAAAGAGATGGTCACCATCGATAAAAAGGAGATACGCATGGAAACGCACGATCAAAACTACAAATTTACGCTTTCCACCGATTCGACCTGCGATCTGTATCACGACTTCGTGGCGGAAAACGACATCAAGTTCGTCTCGCTCACCTTTATGCTCGAAAAGGACGGCAAGATCAAAGAATACCTCGATAACTTCACCGAGTATTCCCAATACGTCGATTTCTACAATAAACTGCGCGACGGTTGGATGCCCAAAACGAGCAAGCTCAACTACGAATCGCACTACACCCACTTTCTGAAACTCGCCCAAGAGGGCGCGAAGGACGTTGTTCACTTCACCATCTCCTCGGGGCTCGCCAACACTTGGGAGAACGCCGAACAGGCGGCTGCCGATGTCAAGAAGGATTACCCCGATTTTCAGCTCTATCTCGTCGATCCGCTCACCGCGACGGTGGGGCAGGGCGCGCTCGTCCGTATCGCCTTGCAGTGCCGCAACGAGGGCAAGACGGCGAAGGAAACCCAAGAGCTCTGCCTCAACACCCGTCTGCATATCCAGCACTTCATCGTGGCGGACGATTTGCAATTCTTGAAACGCGGGGGAAGGATCTCCGCGGCGGCGGCTGCGGTCGGCGGCGTGCTCCGCGTAAAGCCCATTATCTCCTTCGATAAAGAGGGGAAACTCGGCGTGATCGACAAGGTGATGGGCGTTCGCAAGGCGATCTCCTACATCAAGCAGAAGCTCGAAAAAGAGGGGCCCGACCCTACGTTCAACCATGTGTTCATCGTGCATACCGATAACGAACCCGTCGCCGAAGAGTTGACGGCGTTTGTGCGCGAGAAGTTCCATATCGAGCCCTTCGTCCAGATCATGGGTCCCGTCATCGGTGCCCATGTCGGTCCCGGGGCATTCGCCCTCGGGTATATCTCGAAGAGCGAACGAAACGAATTCTGATTTCGGAGGCAAATCATGTTGAATAAAAAAATCGCAGACCTTCTCAACGAACAGGTCAACAAGGAACTCTATTCGGCGTATCTTTACTTGGATTTCGCCAACTACTATGCCGACGAGGGATTAGACGGCTTCGCCCATTGGTACGAAGTGCAGGCGCAGGAAGAGCGCGACCATGCGTTCATGATGCGGAGATTCCTCTTGAACAACGGCGAGAAAGTGGTATTCCAAGCGGTCGCAAAGCCCGATAAGGTATTCAAAAACCACCTCGATCCCCTCGAAGCGGGGCTCGAACACGAGCGGTATGTCACATCTCTCATCACCGCGATCTACCGCGAGGCATTCGCGCAGGCGGATTTCAAGACGATGCAGTTCCTCGATTGGTTCGTGAAAGAACAGGGCGAGGAAGAGACGAACGCCGAGGATATGGTCAAGAAGATGAAGCTGTTCGGAACGGACGCGAAGGGCCTGTACGCCCTCAACGCGGAACTCGCGGCGCGGGTGTATACCCCCTCCGCAACGGGTCCCGCGATGTAAACTTTATCGAGAAGATCCACCGATTGCTTCGGTGGGTCTTTTCAAATGACCTTTACGGCAGTTTTCTTGATCGGAAACGGAAGGGCAGGATATGGAGAGCATACATTCGAGGACGGAACTTCTCATCGGTGAAGAGGGGGTGAAGCGGTTGAAGAACAGCCGCGTTCTCCTTTTCGGCGTGGGCGGCGTGGGCGGCTATTGCGCCGAAGCCCTCGTCCGCGCGGGCGTGGGAGAGTTGGGGCTCGTGGACCCCGCCCAAGTTACCGTTTCCAACCTCAACCGCCAGCTCTACGCCCTCCGTTCGACGGTCGGGCGGGACAAGGTCGATGTCGCCAAAGAGCGCATTGCGGACATCGATCCTTCCTGCACTGTAACGACCCATAAGACCTTTGTGTTGCCCGAAACGGTGGGGGCGTTCGATTTTTCGCACTACGATTACGTCGTCGACGCGATCGATACGGTGGCGGGAAAGCTCGCGATTGCCGAGCGGGCGGCGGCAGAAAATATTCCCCTCATCAGCGCGATGGGGGCGGGAAACAAGTTCGACCCTGCCCTTTTCGAAGTGGCGGATATTGCAAAGACTTCGGTGTGTCCGCTCGCCCGCACCATGCGGCGGGAACTCAAAAAACGGGGGATCGAACACTTGAAAGTCGTCTATTCCAAGGAGCCCCCCGTCCGTCCGCTTCCCCCCGAAGAGGAGAACGACAAAGAAAAAGAGGGGAAGGGAAAACCCGTCCCCGCAAGTATCTCCTTCGTCCCGCCCGTCGTGGGATTCCTCCTCGCAGGCGAAGTCATCAAGGATCTACTTCAAAGCTGATTGAGGAAATCGATCGCCTCGCCCGCGTCCTCATTGAGCAGAATTGCCCGCTCATGAAGCTCGGGCGGGCAGAGCGGTTCGGGGTTGATACAGGCGTACACGGCCCGCTCGTTTTTCATGGCGAACCGCCAGAACGGATATTTGATGATGACGGGCGTATTCATGCCAACGCCGATTTCGAGGAATACGATCTTTCCCCTTCGGTGAGCGTTTAAGAATGCCTCGTACCGCTCGCATGCCGCATGCCAGCCCTCGTCCTCGACGAAGGTATCGTCCGAACGCAAATTCATCGTCATCGGCTTTCCGCAGACGGGACAGCGGGGAATGAG
>CANPWF010000162.1 GCA_947581885.1 uncultured Clostridia bacterium | reverse complement strand
CCCCAAGAATGGGCGGGCGGAATTTACCGCAAAGTGGCGGAGAGGGTGGAGGAGAGGGCGGAGAGGATCTTCTTCACGTAGCCGTCGACGGTCTCGGGAGAGAGAGGCTTGTCCGCCGGGGGGGCGAAGGTGATGCGGACCGCCATGCTCTTTTTGCCTGCGCCGAGGCGGGCGTCGCGGTAGACGTCGAAGAGTTCCGCTTTTGTGGCGTTGCGGCAGGCGCGGAGAATGGCCTCCGTGAGGGCGGCGCTGGTGACTTCCTCCCCCACGACGAGGGCGAGGTCACGCGAGACGGCGGGGAAGGCGGGCACGGGGTCGTAGGTGAAGGTGGTGCGGAAGTAGGGCTTGATCGCGTCATAGTCGAGTTCGCCGAGGATGGCCTTTTTTTCGAGGGCGAGCTCTTCGGCGATCGCGGGGTGCAGTTCGCCGAGCCAACCGACCTCCGCGAGCTCCCTTTTTTGGTCTTTCGTCGTTTTCAGAAGGACGCGGGCGGTGATGCCGGGGTGCAGGAAGGGCTTTTCGGAGCGCTCGAAGGCGAAGGTGAGCCCGAAGGCCTCGGCGACGGCCTCGAACGCGCCCTTGAGGTCGAAGAAATCGCCGCTCCCCCACAGCCCGAGGGAGATGTGCTTGCGCTCGAGGGGTTCGGGTTCGGCGGGGAAGAAGACGTTGGCGAACTCGAAGAGGCGGCCGCTGTCGTTGCCCCTTCTCACGTTGCGGACGATGTTCGCGAGCATGGTGGGGGACTTAAATGCGACGGGGCGCACATCGTTGTAGACCGTTCCCTTTCCACCAACATCAGGGGGCTGTTCGCCGCGGGGGACGTGACGGGCACACCCTATCAGTACGTCAAAGCCGCGGGGGAGGGGCTGACCGCCGCCTTCTCCGCAAGAGAATATTTGAAAAATTTGCAACACTAACGGGCAAATTACGCCCTGTGTTGGGAGGTAAACGTCGTCTTTTATGGACCCAAGTACGGTCGTTTTATTGGTCACTTTACTCGCTCTCGTCGTCCTTTCGGGCTGTTTCAGTGCCACGGAAACGGCATATACGAGTTTCAGCACGGTGCGCATGCGCCGTTATGCGCAGAAGAAACGCACGGCAGTCCGCGCACTTAAACTGAGCGAAGATTATAACAAAGTTCTCACTACTCTTCTCATCGGCAATAATATCGTAAATATTGCGGCGGCGACGATCTCGACGCTTGTCTTTGTTTCGCTCGTCGGGCAGGAACTCGGGCCCACGCTCTCCACGATCGCGCTCACCGTCGTCATCCTCATCTTCGGTGAAATCACGCCCAAGACGCTCGCCAAGGAATCCCCCGAAAAATTCGCCTGTTTCATGGCGTATCCGCTCACCTTCTTCTCGTGGATCTTCCTTCCGCTCACCTTCCTGTTCGGGCTGTGGAAGAAGCTCATCTTCCTCGTTTTCGGGCTCAATAAAAAGAAAAAGAAGATCACCGAAGAGGAATTCAAGATGCTCGTCACCGACGTAAAAGAGGACGGCGTGCTGAATGCCACCGAGCACGAGCTCATCAACCGCACCCTCCGCTACGACGAACTGCACGTCGGTTCCTGCATGATCCCGCTCGACCGCGTTGTCGCCGTCGATGCCCGCGAAAATTCCAACGTCGTCTACCGCATCTTCCGCGAGACCAACTTCTCGCGCGTCCCCGTCTACAAGGGCACGCGGCAGAACGTCATCGGCATCTTGTACCGCGCGGATTTCTACGAGAATTTGCTCGCGGGCAGGAAGGATTTCTTCAACCTCATCCGTCCCATCTCGTTTACGCAGGCAGACGAGAAGGTCTCCGACCTCATGAAGAGGATGCAGTCCTCGCGCGAACACATGATGCTCGTGGGGAGCGAGGGGAACGTGCTCGGGCTCATCACGCGGGAGGATATTTTGGAGGAACTTTTGGGCGGCGACATCGACGACAAGTACGACCTCACCCCCGATACCGAACCCCTGCAACCCTTCATCCCCGAACCCGAACCCGCCGAACCCGTCGACGAAACCGAGGAGTAGGGGGATTTCAAAAATTATCGGAAGATATGAAAAGGGACTGCCGCTCGCAGTCCCTTCAATTTATGAATCGGAAGAGGGGATCATTCTTATCAGGATAGATTTATCCGACCCCATTCATCGAAAATCGCAGTATTCCCAATGGTCGTTGACGATCCCGATCCCCTGCAAATAGGAGTAGACGATGGTGGGGCCGACGAACTTGAACCCGCGTTTTTTGAGCTCCGCACTCACTTCCTCCGAGAGCGCGTCCTTCGCGGGCATGTCCTTGATATCGGCAAGATGATGATCGATCGTTTTCCCGCCCGTGAAGCCCCAGATAAATGCGTCGAAACTTCCGAACTCTTTTTGTACTTTGAGGAAGGCGCGGGCGTTCGAGATCGCAGCCTCTATCTTTTTGCGGTTGCGGATGATGCCAGAATCTTGCATCAGCCCTTCGATCTTCTTTTCATCGTACTTCGCAACGACGTTCGGATCGAACCCGTCGAACGCCCTTCGGAAATTTTCTTCCTTTTCGAGGATCAAATTCCAACTCACGCCCGCCTGCATCCCTTCCAAAATGAGCATAGCGAAAAGCTCTTTGTCCCGATGCTCGGGCTTGCACCAACGCGTATCATGATAGCGCAACGCCTTCTCCGAAATTTTCTGTCCGCCCGCCCCCAAGCTGAACCCGCACCGCCGCATCTCCGCCATAACTTTCTCCTTTCCGTTTTGCTTCTCCGCTCCCCCAAAAGGCAATCGGAATGTCAGCACTCTGCTGTCAGGGTAAATTTCCAACGGATCCTTTCGGCGAGGAAATACGCGCATTCGTATTTGTCCCGATCGGCAAAACTTTTCGCGTTTTCATAGTCCGTCCAACAGACTTTTCCGTCCTCAAAAAAGACAGAGGCTTCATCGATGAGGGGATATTCATCTCCGATCTCCATATTTCCGTATCCCTCGCAGAGATTGGTCTCGGGGTTTCCCGTGAGTTCAAACAGCACTTCGCAACTCCATGCGGAAAAGCGAAGGTAGAGTTTTTTCCCTCGCCTGTAAATTTTCTTGACATAGGCATCGTGAAGCCCGGTGGTGGCACTGATGAGACCTTCGACATCGTCTTGATCTTTGAGTTCGAACCATTCGGGGGCGCGGATATTCTCTTGGATCTTTTTGCAACGCCGAAGAGTTTCTTCCTCGTTTTCGTGTCCGAGCACCCACGCATAGCCCTCGTTTTGCCCTTGTTTGACCCAATTTTCCGACCTTACATCAAAGGGGAACACGTCGATACGGATATAGTGATCGATGATCGAAGTCCAATGCACACGTTGCAAGGCAAGCCCTTCCCGATCGAGAACGAGGACTCCCGCATCATCTTTATCGTTGTAAACAGCAAAGACGGCGGAATCATAAGCCCCGTCTTTTGCACGGATACGCGCTATCATTTTCTCTCCCAAAGTGTTTCGGAAAGGATCGGATGGATCTCGGCAGAATATTTTCTCCTGAGATTTTACCCATATTATACCATCATTCCTCATAAAAATCAAGAGCGAAAAGGACCTTGTCGACGGCAGAAAACCTTTTCATCAAATTTTTTATGACAAAAAATCCGAACCGCTCGCGGGTTTCGATCACCCTTTCTCGGTTCGGATCATTTTGTTATGGTGGAGTTGCTCCTTCCAAATCCGAACTCAATTCTTCTTCCAATTCTTTTAAGGTCAGCTCTCGTGTGCCGTCCTTGTAATTGAAAGCGAATACAATCTTGTCGTCGAATAGGTAGATGCTGTTTACAAAGGTGTCGATCAGCCGCTTTCGGTTTTCCAAGTCATTGACGTTTATCTTGCGGTAACGCTCGATAAAGCAGACAATTTAATCAATATTTTTGCCTATCAACTTTTCGTCAATGCGGGGATTGATATATCTATCTTTTTTCTTTTTATGGAG
>CANPWF010000161.1 GCA_947581885.1 uncultured Clostridia bacterium | reverse complement strand
AACAACGATTATTATTTCCGTCCGCGATGCGCCAAATATCTTTCCAGCCCGCGACGGCGGCAAGAAGCCCGTAGGCGACGGGTTCGTTTGTCACCGTGCCGTCGAACACGGGAAACTTCGGAATAAGGTCGAACAAAATCAACAGTCCCGACGTTAAGAGCATCGAGGCGGTGGAGAGGATCGCGTCCCGTTTTCCCAAACAGAAGAAGCCCAAAAAGAAGAGCGGGACGTTGATCATAAGCAGGAACCAACCTGCGTTCCACCCGACCCCGTATTCCAAGAGGACGGCGATGCCGTTCGTCCCCCCGGGCGCGAAGTGGTTGGGCGAGACGAAGATGTAGATCCCGATCGCGCGGATGAACCCCGAGAGAATGACGGGCAAAACAGATCCGAGCATCAGTTCAGAGAACCGTTTCGATTTCTCCATGTTTTGTATGCTTCCGTAAAGTTGATTCCGTGTTCATTATAGTACCATATCGCACGGAAAAATGCAACCGTTTGCGAGGAAAATCACGCTTCCTTGTTTGAATTTGACAGCATGGCGAGGAATTCTTCCTCCCCGATGACCTTGATGCCGAGTTTTTTCGCCTTGTCGAGCTTGCTGCCCGCCGCCTCCCCCGCGATGACGAGGGTGGTTTTGGAAGTCACCGAGCTCTGCGCCGTGCCCCCCATCTCCTCGATCCGCCGCTGTGCCTCCGAGCGGGGCATGGACGAGAGCGAACCCGTTAAAACGACGTTCTCCCCCTGAAAGATCCCTTCGAGCACCCGTGCCTTGACGAAGGGCGTAACTCCCCTTTCTTCCAATCGTTTGAGCTCTTCCACGTTGCGCGGGTCGGCAAAGTAATCGAGAATGAGGTGCGCCGTGACTTCGCCGATGTTTTCGAGGGAAACGAGCTCATCATAGGTGAGCGCGGCGATATTGGCAACGCTCCCGTAGGCGGCGAGGTCCTTGGAGGCGACCCGCCCGATCTGCCCGATCCCGATCGCGTAGAGGAAGCGGTCGAGCGGGACGTTCTTGCTCTTTTCGATGGCGGAAAGAAGGTTGTTGACCTTCTTCTCCTTGAAGCCCGCAAGCCCTTCGAAACTTGCCGCGGTGAGGGCGTAGAGATCGGAAAAGTTGCGGACGTTCCGCGTTTCATACAGAAGTTCCAAGGTGGCTTCGCTCATGCCCTCGATGTCCATGGCGTTCTTGGAGCAGTAGTGGGTGAGTTTTTGCACGATGCGCGGCGGGCACTGTTCGTTGGTGCAGAAGAGATTCGCCCCCACTTCGAGCACGGGCGAACCGCACGCGGGGCAGACGGTGGGCTTTTGTACGGGAACGCTGCCCGCGGGGTGAGAGACGGCAGCCAAGATTTCGGGAATGACCTCGTTGGAACGGCGGACGAGCACGCGGGAACCCACCTTCACGTCCTTTCTCGTGAGGTCGCCGTAGTTATTTAAGGTAGCGCGGCGAACCGTCGCCCCCGCAAGGTCGACGGGGTCGATCTCGGCGAGCGGGGTAAGCTTCCCCGTCCGCCCGACCTGCCAAAGGACGCGCTCCACCGTCGTTTCCGCCTCCTCCGCTTCGAACTTATAGGCGATCGCCCAACGGGGGAATTTGTCGGTGTAGCCCATCTCCGCACGGACGTGTTCATCGTTGACCTTGACGACCGCGCCGTCCGTTAAAACGTCGATGTTCCGCCGCCCCGCGTCGATCTCGTCGATCGCGGCATACACCTCTTCGGGGCTGTTGCAAATTTTGAAATAGGGATAGGTCGCGAAGCCCTCTCTCTTCAAGAATTCCATCGCCTCGGTCTGCGTGGAGACGGGGTTTTCGGACATGTAGTTCACGTCATAGAAGAACACTTCAACGCCTCTGGAAGCGGTTGCGGAAGGGTCGAGATTGCGCACCGCGCCCGCCGCCGCGTTCCGCGCGTTTTTGAGGGTGTCGTCGGGATGTTCGCGGTTGTACTTTTCGAGGACGGAGAGGCGGATGACTGCCTCGCCGCGCACTTCGAGGGTGCCTTGATAGGAAATTTTTAAGGGGAAGCTGTGCACGGGAAGAAGCTGGGCGGTAACGTCCTCCCCCTCCACGCCGTTGCCGCGCGTCGTCGCGCGGACGAACAGCCCCTTTTCGTACGTCAAGCAGACGGTGAGCCCGTCGTACTTGTATTCCACCGTGAAGCGTGCGGAGGGATCCACCTTGAAAACGCGGGTGAAGAACGCGCCGAGTTCGTCCTCGGTGACCGCCTTATCGAGGGAATACAGCCGTGCGATATGGGCGTGGCGGGAAAACCCCTTGACGGGCTCCCCCCCTACTCTTCGGGTGGGAGAATCGGGATAGACGACCCCCGTCTCTCTTTCGAGCTCTTTGAGTTCGTCGTACAGCCTGTCGTACTCCCGATCGGGCACGCTCGGGTTATCGAGCACGTAGTATTCGTACGCCCATTTGTTGAGGATATCGCAAAGTTCGCGCATTCTTTCCATAGTTTACTCCATGATCTCGAGGGGCGCGAGTGCCGCCGCGAGTTCCTTTTTTCCGACCGAAGGGAAGTCTACCGTGATGATGAGATTATCTCTCTGTCCGCGCACGGCGACGATGTCGCCTTCCCCGAACCGCGCGTGCCGAACGCGCACCCCCACCTCGAAGCGGGACGTATCCTTGCGAACGGGCTCATGCGTTTTTCCCGCGTTGCCGAAGCCCGTGGGTGCCTTGCCCGAACCGTAGGTGGGGAAAACGTCCTTCTTTTCGTGTTCCGTCTTGATCGTCCGCACGGGGGAATCGCCGTAGCCGCTGCCGATGCGGTATCCCCCGCGGTTCCCGTAAGGGTTGCCGTAAGAACCGCCATATGTATTTCCGCCGTATGTATTTCCGCCATAGGAATTTCCGTAAGAATTTCCCGAGCGGTCGCCGTAGCTTCCCGAGCGGTCGCCATAGCCGAATCCCATGCGGTATCCCCCGCGGTCGGCAAAAGTACGATGATTTTTCGGGGGAAGGGAGAGCACATCTTCGAGCTCGTCGACGAATTCCGAACGCTCGGTATCCTGCCTTCTCCCATAGAGATAGCGGGAGAGCGAGCGGGTGAGCCACAGCTTTTCCCTCGCCCGCGTGATGGCGACGTACATGAGCCGCCGCTCTTCTTCGATGCCGTCCCTGCTCTCGACGGAGCGGGAGGTGGGGAGAATGTTCTCCTCCAACCCCACCAAAAAGACGCAACGGAATTCCAGCCCCTTGACGGCGTGGATGGTGGCGAGCGTTACATAATCGCCGTCGTCCATCTCGTCCGTATCCGAATATAATGTGATCTGTTGAAGATAATCGGAGAGCTTCGCCGTGCCGTTGAGGTGCACGTATTCGTCCACCGAATCCTGAAATTCGTCGATATTGGCACGCTTGGTGACCCCTTCGTCCGAGAAGGGATCGTACATCTCGTACATGCCCGAGGAGGAGACGACCTCGCGCACAAAGTCGTTGACGGGCATATCCTGCGAGAGGACGACGAGCTTTTTAAGGTAATCGCCGAACTCGACAAGTTTTGCCTTCGTCGCCGTGACGATGGGGAGTTCGTTTCCTTGCAGGACGGCTTCATAGAGGGATAGGTCGTTCCTTTCGGCGTATTCGGAGAGGATATCCATTGACCGCTCGCCGATCCCCCTCTTGGGGACGTTGACGACGCGGCGAAGGGCTTCGTCGTCGAAGGGGTTAGCGACGAGGCGAAGGTAGGCGAGGATATCTTTGATCTCCTTGCGTTCGTAGAACTTGAAGCCCCCGAACACCTTGTACGGGATGCCGTAGTTGTTGAATTCCTGTTCGTAAGAGCGGGTAAGGGCGTTGATGCGCATGAGGACGGCGAAGTCGGAGTGCTTGTACCCCGCGCGGCAAAGTTCGGTGATGATGCGGGCGCAATAGAGGGCTTCGCCCGCCTCCTCCTCCGCCTCGTAGTAGACGGGCTTGTCCCCTTCC
>CANPWF010000160.1 GCA_947581885.1 uncultured Clostridia bacterium | reverse complement strand
CGAGGGGGAGCTGTCCCCGCAGGGGACTGAGGGGGTGTGATTGTACGCAACCCCTTTCGTCCCTTCGGGACACTTCCCCCACAGGGGGAAGCAAGAGAAAGACGCGAATGCGTGTATCCCCGAAGGGGAAGCAAGAGAAATGTATCAAAAAACGCCGCAATGCGGCGTTTTTTGAATGGTCGGATCTTCCGACTGAACTTGTTCCCCCGTATTCCGAAAGAACTTGTCCCCTCATTCCGTTAAGCGGTGATCTTCGCCATCATGTCGACGATGTCCTGCACGGTTTTGACGTTCTCGACCTCGTTCTCGGGCAGGGCAATGCCGTATTCGTCTTCGAGTGCCATCATGAGTTCGACGACATCGAGCGAGTCGGCCCCCAGATCCTTCACCACTTCCTGCTCGGGGCGGATGGTCTCCGCCTCCACGCCGAGCTGTTCGGCGAGCATTTTGCAAACTTTTTCAAACATACCACCCTCCGCACCCGCTTTTTACGGGTTTTCTCCTATTGTACTCTCCTATTTCGGATTTGTCAATCGTTTCCGTTCAACTCGCCTTTTTTGAAAAATCCCTCCGAAAGCGCCTTGTGCCACGCGGGCACCACGTCCTTCCCCGCATTGCGGGGGGAAGTGGACGGCATCGCCTTTGCGATGGGAAGGAGGTTCGGTTCATTTTTCTTCAAGAGCCCGAACGCCTTCTGCCCGTTGCATAGGATCAGACGGATCGAGGACGATTTCACGATTTCGGAGACGTTTGCGATCTCCTCTTTTCGGATGCTCTCGTCCCGCGAGCCCGTGATCTCGCACGAGGCGACAACGTCCCAGAGGGCGAGGTGTTTGGAGAGCACAAACGCCCGCTTCCCCTCGACGGAATCGGGGACCTGCTCCCCGAAAAACCCGCCGAGCATCCGCCAGAACGCGTTGCGCGGATTGCCGTAATAGAACCCGACGGCGCGGCTCATGACGGAGGGAAAACTCCCGAGAACGAGCACTTCGCTCTTTTCGTCGAATACGGGCTGAAATCCCGTCTCCCGTCCGTTCACGAACGTTTTTCTCCGCGCACTTTCCCGACGCACGCCGAGGCATAGGCATCAAGATCGAGCGCGGCGATCTCCTTCATCACATCCTCCCGCGTGAGGGAGGCGACTTCCTTCATCTTTCTCTCGAAGTCGTACATCTCGCCGTGGTACAGCATTTGCTTGCCGTACAGGAGCATTTGCGACGACGTGTTCTCCTGCGGGTAGATGAGCCCCGCCCGCAGCTGTTCGCGCCCGCGCACGAACTCTTCCTCGCCGACCCCCTCCTCTTTGAGCGTTTTGAGGACGGAGAACACCGCGTCCACCGCCTTCTGCACCTTTTCGACGTTGACCCCCGCATACACGGTGAGGGCACCCGTCTCCAAGTAGTGGCTCGTATAGGAGTACACCGAGTAGGCGAGCCCGAGCTCTTCGCGCACCCGCTTGAAGAGACGGGACGAGAGCCCCCCGCCCAAGACGGTATTCATGAGCTGTACGGCGGGCACCCGTCCATCCCCCCGCTTCACGGAAGGAAAGGCGAACGCCAAATGCACCTGTTCGTATTTTTTGCGTTTGAAGATGTCCCCCGTGCGGAATACGACCCGCTTCTTCCTCTTTTGGAAAGTTCCCGAAGGCATGTCCCCGAACACCCTTTCTGCGAGGCGGAACGCCTCTTCCGCGCCGATATTCCCCGCAAAGGAGATGACGATATTCTGCGGCAGGTAGTGTTCGGATTTGTAGCGGAACACGTCCTCGCGGGTGAAGTTCTTCACGTTTTGGGCGGGACCCAAGATGTTGCGCCCGTAGTTCTTTTTGCCGAACGCGGCGCGGGCGAGAAGGTCCAAACACAGGTCCTCGGGCGTATCCTCGTTCATGCCGATCTCTTCGAGGATGACCCCCTTCTCCCGCGCCATCTCCTCTTCGGGGAAGGTGCTGTTCAAAAAGAGGTCGGCGAGCAGTTCGAACGCCTCGGCGGCATGGTCGGATGTCGACTTGCAATAATAGCAAGTCATATCCTTGCCCGTGAAGGCGTTTGTCTGCGCCCCGATCGCGTCGAACGCGTCCGAAATTTCAAAGGCGGTGCGCGTTTTCGTCCCCTTGAACTGCATGTGTTCGATGAAATGGGAGATGCCGTCCTCCTCGTCCGTCTCGAATGCCGAGCCTGTCCCCACCAAGATGCCCGTCGTGACGGAGAGAAGCCCCTCCATCCGTTTGACGACGACGCGAACCCCGTTTTTCAGTGTGTATGTCTCCATGGTTCCTCCTTCTGTCAGGCGATGTTTTCTCCTACGGTGACGACCGCGAGTCCCTTTTCGCGGTAAAACTTCAAGATCTCGGGAAGAGCGGCGAGGGTGTGTTCCATGGGGTGCATCAAGATGAGATCGCCACTTGTTACCCCTTCCGTCGCCCGCTTCAAACAGAGGGCTTTCTCCTTATCCCGCCAGTCGATCGTATCCTTGCTCCAAAGGACGGCGCGAAGCCCCAACGCGTCGCATGCGTCGAGCGTCTTTTCCGAATACGCCCCCGAGGGAGGAGCGAAAAGAGTTACGGGCACTCCCGCCGCCCTCTCCAAAAATTCGACGCTCGTTTGGATCTCCTCGGCGTTTTCGCGGTAGGAGAGCTTGTCGTGCTCGCGGTGAAAGTACCCATGCGAACCGATCTCGTGCCCCCGCTTTGCGATCTCCTTCACAATTTCGACGTTGTCGTCCGCCCAGCATCCGCCGAGGAAGAAGGTCGCCTTCACGCCGTATTCGTCGAGGACATCTAAAATGGGGCAGATAAGTTCCGTCCCCCAATACACGTTGAACATGAGGGAAACGGCATCCTTGGAGCCCCTTCTGATTGCCCGTTCGACCTGCGCCGCGGGGGACGAGGAGGGCAGAAAGCAGACCGCGCCGATGACGGCAATAAGCAGGACGAGCACACCGTTCGTGATCGCGGCGAGGGCGCGGGAGTTCTTTTTCACAGTTTACCTCAATGCGAAAAATTTATCTCTCCATTATACGGCACCGTTCGCCCGATTATTCTGAAATTATTTGAGGGTGACGACCGTCACGCCGCTCTCCCCCTCTCCGTACCGCCCGAGGCGGAATTCCGCAACGCGGGGGTGTTTTTTGAGGAACGCATGCACGGCGGCGCGAAGTTTCCCCGTCCCCATGCCATGCACGACGCGCACTTCGTTCGCCCCCGCAACGACGGCGGTATCGATGAAATTTTCGAGCTCGGGAATCGCTTCCGAAACGGTGAGCCCGATGAGGTTGCACTCACGGGGGAGCGTCCTCTCCGCCAAATTTCTCTTGACGGTAATACTCCCCTTCTCCTTTGATTTTTCGGAAGGAAGGTAGAGGTCGTCGAGCTTGCAAGAAACGCGCAGTCCGCCCACCCGAATCTCGGCGATGCCCTTCTCCCGTTTGACGGAGAGCACGGTCCCTTCCGCGGACATGGTGCCCACAAAAACCGTATCGCCCTCTTTGAGAAGGGACGAATTTACCTTCTCCGCGCGGACGGGAACAGCCTCCTCTTCCGCCTCCTTCCCCATCTTGTTTTTCAGAGTGCGGGCGCGGATGAGATCCGCCTCGGTGATGCTCTCTTGATTTAAGATCTCCTCGATCTCGGCGAGAAGTTCCTCCGCGCGGGCGGTGCGCTCCGCGATAATGCGCCGCGCCTGCGCTTTGGAAGTTGCAAACAGCTTTTCTTTTTCGGCGGCGAGCTTCGTTTCGTCCTTTTCGAGGGCGGCAAGGCGGGCTTGCCATTCTTTGTGTTCCCGCTCCGCCTGTTCGCGCAGTTCCTGCGCTCCCACCCGCTCCTGTTCGGCGGCGGTGAGGATGCGCTCCAACGAACGGGCTTCCTCGGAAAGGTTGTCCTTCGCCGTCTCGATGACCTCTTCGGGAAGCCCCAACCTCTTGCAGATCGCGAGGGCGTTGGAGGCCCCCGGG
>CANPWF010000159.1 GCA_947581885.1 uncultured Clostridia bacterium | reverse complement strand
CCCGTCGTGAATGGAGTAGACGATGAAATCGCACTTCTCCTCTTCGCGCAGGCGGGTCGCTTCCTCTTTAACGAGGGCGGTAAGTTCGCCTTCCGTCGCAAAGTGCAAGCCCGCTTGGAATTCCCCCGAGACGGACGAGAGGCAATCCCCGATGGCGCCGATGATGCCAACCTTCCAACCGCCCTTTTCGACGATGACGGACGGCTTGCAAAACTCAGCCGCGGCTCCGTTGTAGGTGACGTTGATGCCCAAAATGGGGAACTCGGCAAGTTCCGCATTGGAAGCGATCGCTTCGGTGCCCCAGTCGAATTCGTGGTTGCCGAGCGTCATCGAGACGAAGCCGACGTCGTTCATCCACTCCGTCATCAAAGCCCCTTTGTTGGAAGAGGATTCCGCGGAGCCCTGCCACATATCGCCCGAGGAGAGCAGGATCTCTTCCCTTGCGGTATCCTCGTACTGCTCCTTCAAATACGTCGAAAATTCATCCAAACCCGACTGCGAGGGGGTATCCATGAACTTCCCGTGAAGGTCGTTTACGGCGAGGAAGGTGAGGGGCTTCGTGCCCTCTTTTTGATTTTGGTTCCCGCCCGAACGATCCCCGCAGGCGGCGAGTGCGGTGCACGATAAGAGCATCGCAAGTGACAGTGAAACAAAACCCAAATTTTTTCTCATACGGTGTTAAAGATCTTCGGAAGAAAAGGCGAAGGGCAGCAGTTCTTCCAAAGTATAGGCGCGGAAGCTTTTCGGCGAGCCGAGAAGGATCCGGAACGTCTTGGGGCAGAATTCGGCGAGAACCTGCCTGCATACGCCGCATGGCGCACAGAACGGGGCGGTCTCCCCCGCTCTTCCGCCGACGATCGCGATCGCTTCAAACGCCGTCTCCCCCTCGGAAACGGCTTTGAATACGGCGGTGCGCTCGGCACAATTTGTCGCGGAATAGCCCGCGTTCTCGATATTACAGCCCGTGTACAGCTTTCCGCTCTTGGTGAGAAGGGCTGCCCCGACGCAGAAATTCGAATACGGCGAATAGGAAAACTTCCTTGCGTCCTGCGCCGCTTGCATGAGATCGAGATCGGTCATCTTTGCACTTCCTTCCAAAAACTCTCGCCCGCCGTCTTTTCCTTGGGAACGCCGAAATATTCGAGCACCGTCGCGGAGATGTCCGCAAAGGTCTTTCTCGTACCGAGATCGACCCCCTCTTTTACGCTATTTCCCAAAATGAGCATGGGCGTGTATTCGCGGGAATGATCGGTGGAAGGGGTGGAAGGATCGCAGCCGTGATCGGCAGTGATGAGGAGCACATCGTCCTTCTTCATATCCTGCACGAAACCGCCTAAGAATTCGTCGAACTCCGTCGCCGCGGCGGCATACCCCGCCACATCGTTGCGATGGCCGTACTTCATATCGAAATCGACGAGGTTGACAAAGCAAAGCCCCTCGAACTCGCGGGACTGCATCTCCTTCGTCACCTGCATGCCATGCGCGTTGGAGACGGTGCGGTTGCTCTCCGAGAGCCCGCTTCCCGCAAAGATATCGAAAATTTTGCCCACCGAAATCGTCGCATATCCCGCTTTTTGAAGGAGGTTGAGCATGGTATCCGCGGGCGGAACGAGGGAGTAATCGTGGCGGTTGGAAGTGCGGGTGAAGGGATATTCCCCCGTGAAAGGACGGGCGATGACCCGCCCGACATTGTGCGGCGGAACGAGCATTTCCCGCGCGATCTCGCAGTATTTATAGAGCTCGGGGACGGGAACCACGTCCTCGTGTGCGGCGATCTGAAAGACGCTGTCCGCCGAGGTATATACGATGAGCGCGCCCGTTTCCACCTGTTCGCGCCCGTAATCCTTGATGACTTCGGTGCCCGAATAGGGCTTATTGCAAAGGACCTTCCGCCCCGTCTTTCTCTCGAACTCGGAAATGACTTCGGGGGGGAAGCCTTCGGGATAGGTGGGAAGAGGCTTGGGCGAAACTACCCCCGCGATCTCCCAATGTCCGATGGTCGTATCCTTCCCCATCGAACGCTCCGCCATGCGGGCAAAGGACGCTTTGGGGAACTCCACGCCGCCGCCCACGCCCTCGATATTGAAGAGCCCGAGCTTTTCCAAATTGGGACAGCGGAAATTCTTGTGCCCTCGGATCGCCCGCAGGGTGTTGCTGCCTTCGTCGTGCCAAATAGACGCGTCGGGCAGTTCCCCTACGCCGAAACTATCGAGCACGATGAGAAAAAACCGTTTTGCCATATTTCCTCTTGAAGGGGTTTTTCGCACCCCATGTGCGATATTTGAAGGTTAGGCGAGCTCCAAAGCGATCTTCATCATCGCCGTAAAGGAGTTCTGCCTCTCCTCCGCCGTGGTGTTCTCTTCGGGGTGAATGAAGCTATCGCTCACGGTGCAGATGCAGAGGGCTTTCTTGCCCGCACGCGCCGCATTGCAATAGAGCGCCGCGCTCTCCATCTCCACGCCGAGAACCCCCATCTTCGCCCACTTCATGCCGCTGTTCGCGTCGTCGTAGAACATATCCGAGGAGAAGATGTTTCCCACTTTGTATCTTAGTCCTTCCTTCTCGCAGAGATCGGCGGCACGCTTCAACAAACCGAAATCGGCAATGGGGCAGAAGGTGCCCGGGAGTTCGTACTGCGCGGCGTAGTTGCCGTTGGTGCAAGCCCCCTGCGCCAAGATAAGGTCGCGGACGTGCAGGTCCTTATCGAAGGTCCCGCAGGAGCCGACGCGGATGATGTTCTCCACGCCGTAGAAGTTGAAGAGTTCGTAGGAATAGATGCCGATCGCGGGCTGCCCCATCCCCGAAGCCATCACGGAGACGCGCTTTCCTTTATAATAGCCCGTATAGCCGTTCACCCCGCGCACGTTGTTGACGAGGACGGGGTTCTCGAAGAAATTCTCGGCAATGAATTTGGAGCGGAGCGGATCGCCCGGCATGAGCACCGTCTCCGCAAAATCGCCGTATTTCGCCGCGATATGCGGGGTGGGGATGTTCTTGTGCTCGCTCACAGGAGATTTTCCTCCTTGACGATCTTGACGATGCGGGAAGTCCCAAGTCTCGATGCCCCGAGGGCGATGAAATCTTCCGCGTCCTTCAAAGAGGAGATGCCGCCCGCCGCCTTGATCTTTAAGTTCTTGCCCGCGTGACGTTTGAAGATCTTCACGTCCTCTTTCGTCGCCCCGGCAGTCGAAAAGCCCGTCGACGTTTTGATGAAGTCCGCCCGCGACCTTCTCACGATCTTTGTAATTTCGGCCTTCTCTTCCTTGGTGAGAAGGCAGGTTTCCACGATAACTTTGAGGACCTTTCCGCGGCATGCACGGCGAATAGACCTGATCTCGGCGAGCACTTTTTCGTAGTTGTGCGCCTTGACGTCGCCGATGTTGACGACCATATCGATCTCGTCCGCACCGTTTTTGACGGCATCCTTCGTCTCGTACACTTTGACCGCCGTCGAATTATAGCCGTTCGGGAAGCCGATGACCGTGCAGATCGCGATCTTGTCCCCCGCGTACTCCTTGGCTTCCTTCACGAAGCAGGGCGGAATGCAGACGGAAGCAGTGTGATATTTCACCCCGTCGTCGATGACCGCCTTGATCTCTTCCCACGTCGAAGTGACGGCGAGAAGGGTGTGATCGCACTTGGAAAGAATGTCGCGAATGTCCATTTGAAAACTTCCTCCTTGGAGTAAATTCCGATGATAACACCATTATAAACCATATTTCGGAATTTGTCAACGGGAAACAAAAAAAGTGTCTTTCAATCTTTTATGAAATTTTGCCCGAATCCGCCTTTGCTCCCCCTTTGGGGGAGGGATGCGCGGCGTTTGGCACCCTCGGCTCCCCCGTCGGAGATGGTCGCGCCACTCCTTCTCCCGTTCTCGGCTCCCCTTGAGGGAAGGTCGCACCGCCCCTGTTTCTCGGCTCCCCCTTGAGGGGGAGCTGTCACGGCTAACC
>CANPWF010000158.1 GCA_947581885.1 uncultured Clostridia bacterium | reverse complement strand
GGAGCGGGAAACGAGACTCGAACCCGCGACATTCACCTTGGCAAGGTGACGCTCTACCACTGAGCTATTCCCGCATCATTTAGCTTTCCGCGCTGTATGGTGGAAGTTATAGGACTCGGACCTATGACCCCTTGCTTGTAAGGCAAGTGCTCTCCCAGCTGAGCTAAACTTCCTTTTGACTTGACTAACTATAACACATTTCCCGCAAGAATGCAAGCGATTTTTCTTGCGATTTTTGATTTTTTTATTTTTTGAAGAAGATTGTCGGCGTGCCTTTCCTCTCCCCCTCGGCTCCCGCCCCTCACCTCCTTTCGAGCGCAGTCGAGAAATCTCTCACAGTTGCCAACACACATGTACGTATGAAGTTGGGCGGGATCCCTTCACTTCGTTACTTCGCCTTGCGGCTCGTGCGCCCTTCGGTCGGGCAGGATGAGGTGCAGGGCGCGTACTCCGCCTGCCTGTTTCTCGGCTCCCCCTCCGGGGGAACGCCGCACCCTTGCCCCCGTCTCTCGGCTCCCCCTCGAGGGACGCAGAACGCACCATGAGCATCAGTCCGGTGGACTGTGCGAGGCGTTCTGCGATGAGTGAGCGCATTGTCCGCGCGAACGGTGACCGAGGGCGGGAATCGACCCGCCCGAGAAAGCTGGCACGCCCCGCCCTTGGGGCGTGACTGAGGGGATGTCGAACCTACAGACTGCTACCAAATGTCATGTCGACCGTAGTGGAGACATCTCTACCTTATGATCGAACCCCGAGATTTCTCGACTCCACTTCGTTCCGCTCGAAATGACGTGGGGCGGTTCGTTCCCCCGACGGGGAAAGCGAAGGAAGGGCGCAACCCCCACCCCTGCCCCGCCCCCTTCGAAAGGGGGCAGGTCGTAAGGAATGGCGTAATGTAGAGCCGTCCGCCGCGCATTACCGAAGTTCTGCGCCGAGGAGGTGGGAGAGGGTACCGACGATCTTATGGAAATATCCGTCCACCGTTTCGGGCGAGAGCGGCTTCTCCGCACGGTCGTCGGGGGCGAAGGTGAGGCGGAACGCCATGCTCTTCTTCCCCGCGCCGAGGCGAAGGTCGCGATAGACATCGAAGAGTTCCGCCCGCTTCACCGCCTTGCACGCCCGCAAAATGCAGCTTTGGATCTCGGCGCACGTCCTCTCTTCGTCGACGACGACGGCGAGGTCGCGTTCCACGAAGGGGAAGGCGGAGGGGTTCCGATAAGAAACGCCCTGCGCAAACGCCGCCTTTAAGGAAACGTAGTCGAGCTCACAAAAATACGCCTTTTTATCGAGGGCAAGCTCTTCCGCGATGGCGGGGTGAAGTTCCCCGATCCAGCCGATCTCCCTCTCCCCCGCTCTGATTTCGGCGGAGATCCCGGGGTGCAGGAAGGGTTTTTCGGTGCGTCCGAAGGAGAGATCCACCCCGAACGCCTCGCCGATCGCCTCAACGCCCCCTTTCAAATCAAAGAAGTCCCCTTCTCCCCATAAAGCAAGCACGAGATGTTCGCGCTCCTCGGGAAGTTCTTTCAACGGAAGTTCTTCCGCAAGATACACGTTGGCGAGCTCGAAAAGTTTCCCTTTTGCATTCCCCCGCCGCACGTTGCGCACGACGTTCCAGATCATGGAAGGCACAAGAATCGTGCGCATGATCGAAAGGTCCTCGCCGATGGGGTTGAGGATGCGGATCGCCCTGCGCTCGGGCGCGTCCGCAGAAAGGCGCAGAAGGTCGAGATCTTTTGGCGAACAGAAGGAGTAGGTGCACGTCTCGAAATACCCCTGCTCTTTGAGGACGTTTTTGCACTTGCGCTCCGTCCTCTGCGCCGCGGTGAGCCCGCCGTGCGTCACCGTCGCCCTTTCGAGGAAGGTGGGCACGATATGGTCGTATCCGTACATGCGGATGACCTCCTCGGCGAGGTCGGGATATCCCTCGATATCCTGCCGCCAAAGGGGCACTTTTGCGGAAAAATCCGACCCCATGTCCTCAATTTCGAATCCAAGACGGGATAAAATGCCGTTCACTTCTTTCTTGGGAACATGGATGCCGAGCACGTCGTCGATCGCCCGATAGCTCGTTTTCACCCGCCGATCTTCGGGGATGACGGCGCATGCGTCAACGCCGCATGAAGTCACCTTGCCGCAATGAAGTTCCTCGATAAGATGCAGGGCGCGTGCCATGCCGAACGCGGGCGACCAGAGCGGGTCCACTCCCCTTTCAAAGCGGGCGGAAGAATCGCTCCTCTGCCCGAGGGCGCGGGAAGTCTTGCGCACGCTGTCGCGGGCGAAACTCGCCGCCTCAAAGAAAACCTCGTGGGTGTTTTCTCCGATCTCGCTGTTCTTTCCCCCCATCACGCCCGCGAGCGCGACGGGACGTTCGCCGTCGCAGATGAGCAAATTTTCGGGATGAAGGGAGAACTCCTTCCCGTCGAGGGTGACGATCTTCTCGCCTTCCTCCGCACGGCGGACGACGATCTTGTCGCCCCGTATGTCGGTGCGGTCGAAGGCGTGCATCGGCTGCCCGATCTCGAACAGGACGTAGTTGGTGATATCGACGAGGTTGGAAAGGGAGCGCACGCCCACCTTCGCGAGCCGCCGCCTCATCCAACGGGGAGAAGGAGCGACCTGCACGTCCTTCACATAGTGCCCGATGTAGCGCGGGCACAGCTTTGTATCCCGAACTTCCAGCCCGATCTTTTTGTCCGTTTTGACGGGGGTGTATCCGGTCGAAGGGGCATGAAGGGGCTTTTGAAGGACCGCCGCCACTTCGCGGGCGATGCCGAGTACGCTCATGCAGTCGGGGCGGTTGGCGGTGAGGGCGATATCGAAGATGACGTCGTCGATCCCCACGACGGGGCGGATATCCTCGCCCGCCTTCCCGTCGGCGGGGTCCAAAATGAGGACACCGTCCACTTCCGCTCCCTCATAATAATCGTCGGTGATGCCGAGCTCTTCTCCCGAGCAGAACATCCCTTCGGAGAGAACCCCGCGCAGTTTTCCCGCCTTGATCTTGCGGGTGCCTTCCCCCTCTTTGACGGTGGCGCCGTCGAGGGCGACGGGCACGAATGCCCCCTCGGAGATATTGGTCGCGGCGGTGACGATCTGCCTTTTTCCGAGTTCTCCGCAGTCCACTTGGCAAACGGTGAGCCGATCCGCGTCGGGGTGCTTTTCGCACCGTTCGATGCGGCAGACGACGACGTTTTCCACGTCCTTCCCGAGAGAAATGCACTCCTCCACTTCGAATCCGCACGAGAAGAGTTTCTCTTCCAATTGTTCGGGCGAAACGTCGATCTCCACATATTCTTTGAGCCATGAAAACGGAATTTTCATCGTATGCCCCCCTCAATCCTTGAACTGTTCGAGAAAACGGGTGTCGTTCTCGGTGAGCAGTTTGATGTTGTTGATGCCGTATTTGAGCATCGCGATGCGCTCCACGCCCATGCCGAACGCGAAGCCCGAATAGCGGTCGGGATCGATGCCGCAGTTTTCGAGCACCCGCCGATTGACGATGCCCGCACCGAGCACTTCGATCCACCCCGTTCCCTTGCAGAGCGAACAGCCCTTCCCCCCACAGGCGGCACAGCTCACGTCCACTTCGACGGAAGGTTCGGTGAAGGGGAAGTAGGACGGGCGCAATCTCGTTTTGCTCGACGAGGAGAACTCCGCGCGGGCGAATTCGTCGAGCATGCCCTTCAAATCGCAGAGGGTGATGTGTTCGTCGACGACGAGCCCTTCCATCTGGTGGAACATGGGGGAGTGCGTCGCGTCGTCGTCCGAACGGAATACCCGCCCCGGGGAGAGCATCTTGATGGGCGGTTTCTTCTTCTCCATGAGGCGGATCTGCCCCGCGCTCGTCTGGGTGCGGAGAAGGAAATTCTCGGTGAGATAGAAGGTATCCTGCATGTCGCGGGCGGGATGGTCGGCGGGGGTGTTGAGGGCGGTGAAGTTGTAGTGGTCCGTCTCGATCTCGGG
>CANPWF010000157.1 GCA_947581885.1 uncultured Clostridia bacterium | reverse complement strand
GACCCGATGCCCGTCCCCCCGTCCGTCAATAACCCCTACAACAATGCCCCTCGGCAGGAAGGAACGCATGCGGAACCGCCCGTAAACACTTCGAACGGCGACGCTCCGAAGCAGGAAAATGCCGAGACCCCTTCCGAACATCCCGATAACGACGATTTCTTCAACGAATAATTTCCGCCGTCGTCGGAACAACAACTCCCATTTCATCGAAAGAAAAAGAATACTTTTGATAAAATTATGGCTAACAGGAGATATTATGATCCAAAACAATAAGGATAAGATTGAACAAAACGACCAACGTTTCGAAAATGCGATCCACATTGTACACATCGGGATAATCGCAATAGTCGCACTGCCCGTGTTGTATATCATTATAAGCATGATTATAGCGAAATCATTTTCGATGCTTGCATTTTTTATAATTCTTGGAATTATGGTATTCGGCGTTTTTCTGTGGACGCTCCTTGATATTATTATTTCTTACTTGATCGATATAAAATTCATTCGGAACAACTTGCAAAAGCCAACGGAAGACGGCAAGAGCAATCCTCCCGATGGTTCGGTAGATCAAAAGGGCTTCTCTCCCGAATACAATCCAATCAGAGAAAATCCTACAAGCCATATGGATTATCCCGTTCAAAAAAGACCGCCCGACCACTTTTGATCGGTGAGCCTCGCAGAATATTATTCGATTCCGTGATAGATCAGCCGCCCGTGCGCGAAAGCGCACGGGCGGCAAAATATATTTCCGAAATTCCTATTTTTCCAAAAATCGTCCAACTCAATTCAGCACGATATCTTTCAGACTTTCGTACTTCTCCATGGCGGCGCGGCGGAGGGCGGTGAGGTCGTATCCTCCCGCAAACGCCTCGTCGACGAGCCTTTTTGCCTCGAAAATGACGGAGGCGGGATAGTGCAAATTCTTGATATCCGTCAAGAATTTTCCGCTCTGGCGGGTGCCGAGAAAATCCCCTCCGCCGCGGATCTGCAAGTCCTTTTCGGCGAGGGCGAACCCGTCCGACGTGGTGCGCAAAATGTCGAGCCGTTCGCGTGCCGCCTCGCTGTCGGTGCCGATGAGCAGAAAACAGTAGCTCTTTTCGCTCCCCCGCCCCACTCTTCCGCGGAGCTGATGCAGCTGGGAAAGCCCGTACCGCTCGGCGTTGACGATCACCATGATGGTCGCGTCGGGCACGTCTACGCCCACCTCGATGACGGTGGTGGAGACGAGGCAATCGTACTCCTTCCTCTTGAACGCCGCCATTATGTCGCTCTTCTCCTTCTCCTTCATTCTGCCGTGGAGAAGGGCAAAGCGCGTATCGGGAAGTGCCCGTTTCAACTCCTCGAAGAGTTCGGTGACCGAAGTCACTTCCCCCTCGTCGTCGTCGATCTTGGCGCAGACGAAGTACGCCTGTTTCCCCGCCTTTGTCTCGCGGGCGATGTAGGCGAGCATGTCGCGGTATTTCCTTTCGGGAATGATCGAGGTCGAGATCTCCTGCCTCTCCTTGGGTTTATCGGGAATAGTCGTCACGTCCAGATCGCCGTAAAAGACGAGGGAGAGGGTGCGCGGAATGGGAGTCGCGGACATGACGAGAACGTCGGGAGAATCCCCCTTTTCGCTCAGCGTATTGCGCTGGGCAACGCCGAAACGGTGCTGTTCGTCGCAGACGCAGAAGGCGAGGCGGGAAAACCGCACGTCCCCTTGAAGCACCGCATGGGTGCCGCAAAGGATGTCGATCTCTCCCGATTCGAGCTGTAACTTGATATCTTTTTTCTCCTTCGCCGTTGCCCCGCCCGCAAGGTATCCGACGCGGCATTCGGGGAACGTCCTCTTCAAAACCTGAAAATTCTGGGCGGCGAGCACTTCGGTCGGGGAGAGATACACCGCCTGATAGCCGCTCTTCACCGCCATGAAGATGCCCGTGAGGGCGACCGCCGTCTTGCCGCTTCCAACGTCCCCCTGCAACAGCCGATTCATGCGCTCGGAGGAAGTCACATTGTCGTAGATCGCCCGCACCGCCCTCTTCTGCCCTTCGGTGAATTCGAAGGGGAACCGCCGCATGAACGAGGCGACCTCGGTTTCCGTCACCGAATAGAAGTTGCGGCGGGGTTCGCTCCTGTCCCCCTTCACGAGCTTGAAGGCGGAGAGAAGGACGAAGTACTCTTCGAGGGCGATCCGCTCGGCGGCGCGGTTGGCTTCCGCATAGGAATCAGGGGTGTGAATGCGGGAAAACGCCTCTTTCAGCGAGGGAATGGCGTAGTTCCTTCGCATCTCCTCGGGGATGACGGACGGCACGGGCAGAACTTTGAGTGCCGCCTTGACGCACTCGCGGACGGTACTTTGCGTGAGGGTCGCCTTCAACGGGTACACGGGCACGAGCCCTTTCAACCGCGCGTTGCGTTCGAGGGGTTCGAAGGAGGGATTGACGAGGGAAATTTCGCCGTACCTGTTCTGCACCCTGCCGTAGAAGAGATAATCCCCCTCGCGGAGGCGGGCGGCGACGTAGGGCATGTTGAACCACACCGCCGAGAACGTCGTGCCGTCCTGACACAGCCATGCCCGCACGATCTTCAAATTCCCCTTCCGCCGCACGGGCTCCACGCCGAGGACTTCGCAAGCGACGAGGGCGGTATCGTTATGGAAGAGTTCGCGCACGGGGGTGCGGCTCGTCATATCGAGATAAGCACGCGGAAAATACCGCACCAGCCCCTCGGCATCGGTAATGCCGAGTTTTTTGAGTGCGGCGGCTCTCTTATCGGAGATCCCCTTTACTTGCAACAGTTCCATTCGTTTTGAAATATGGATGATTTTCTCGGTAGGAAAAGGAGCGGCGGACCGCTCCTTGTTGTCATTCGAGAGAGAGAAGATAGTAGTAGACGGGCTGTCCGCCGTAGTGGTAATCCACATCGCAGTCGGGGAACGCCTCGCGGACCTTATCGGCAAGTTCCTCCGCGTCCGTCTCCTTCACGCCGTCGCCGTAGTACAGGGTGATGACTTCGTGCGAATCGTCTTTCAGCTTATCGAGGAGTTTCAACACCGCCTCGTCGACGTTGGTGCTCTTGGAGAGGATCTTCTTGTCGTCCAAGCCGATGATGTCCCCTTCCTTGATGGAGAAACCGTTCACGCTCGTGGTACGGACGGCGTGGGTCACCTGCCCCGCACGCACATTGTCGAGTGCGTGGATCATGTTCGTCTTGTTCTCCTCCGCGCTGAGCTCCGGCGAGAAGGAGAGGGCGGCGGCAAATCCCTGCGGAATGTTCTTGGTGGGAATGACGTGGATGGTGCGGTTCTCGACGAGTGCCTTCGCCTGTTCGGCGGCGAGAATGATGTTTTTGTTATTGGGGAACACAAAAACGTTATCCGCGTTGATCTTTTGAACGGCAGTCGCAATATCCGAAGCGGAAGGGTTCATCGTCTGCCCGCCTTCGATCACACGGTCGACAAAGAGATCCTTGAAGATATCCGAGATGCCGTCCCCCGCGCAGATCGCGAGCATCCCCTGATCCTTCTTTTCCGCCTCCCGCTTGGCGCGGAGGGCGCGGTTCTGTTCGAGCATGTTCTCGATCTTGGGGCGATCGAGTTCCCCCAGCTCCAACGCATAGGTGAGGGCGACCCCCGGGGCGTTGGTATGGACGTGCACCTTGATCATTTCGAGGTCGCCGATGCAGATGACGGAGTCCCCGATCCCCATGAGCCGTTCGCGGAGTTTATCGATGTCGGCGAGGGTGGTGCTCTTCTTCAAGTTGATGACGAAGAACTCGGTGCAGTAGGCGAACTGAATGTCCCCGAGGTCCATGTTGATGATCTCGGAGTTGTCGCCGAATTCCGCGTCCATCGAGTCCGACGCCCCGCTCGCGTCCGCCTGCACGTCGGCGATCTCTTCGCCCATGAGGGCAGCGAGGAAGCCCCGCATGATCGTCATGAGCCCAACGCCGCCCGAGTCGACCACGCCCGCCTTCTTCAAGACGGGGAGAAGATCGGGGGTCATGGCGAGGG
>CANPWF010000156.1 GCA_947581885.1 uncultured Clostridia bacterium | reverse complement strand
CCTTTGGGGGAAGTGCCCCGAAGGGGCCAAGGGGGTTCCGCCCTCCGAACAATCATTTCCTACCGATTTTGAAACTTCGGGTTTTCGGAGATGGGGCGTTCGAAGCGGTTCTTCCCGCTCTCGGCGGGGGCGGGAGTGGGATAGTTCCCGTCGAAGCACGCCGTGCAGAAGCCGCTCCCGTCGCCGCCCGTCAAAAAGCGAACGTCGTTCATGTCGAGATAGCCCACGCTGTCCGCGCCGATGATCTTTGCGATCTCGGGCACGGTGTGATGACAGGCGATGAGGTCCTTCCTCGAATCGATATCCGTCCCATAATAGCAGGGATTCAAAAAGGGCGGGGCGGACGAGAGCATGTGCACTTCCTTCGCGCCCGCGTCCCGAAGGAGCCGCACGATACGGGCACAGGTGGTGCCGCGGACGATACTGTCGTCCACGAGCACGACGCGCTTGCCGTCGATCGCCGACTTCAACACGTTGAGTTTGATGCGGACAAGGTCCTCTCTCGCCGCCTGTCCCGGGGCGATGAACGTCCTGCCGATGTATTTGTTTTTGATGAACCCGATCGCATAGGGAATGCCCGAGCCCTCCGCATACCCGTACGCCGCGTCCAGCCCCGAATCGGGCACGCCGACGACGACATCCGCGTCGATCTTATATTTTTTCGCGAGGAATTTCCCCGCCTGTTTTCTCGCCTCGTGGACGGAGTTCCCTTCGATGACGGAGTCGGGGCGGGCGATGTAGAGATATTCGAACACGCAGAGGGCCTTCTGCCCGCCGCAGTGCGAACGGTCGCTCTTCACCCCCTCGCGGGTAAAAACAAGCATCTCCCCCGGTTCGAGTTCGCGCACTGTCTTTGCGCCGATCGCGTCGAGGGCGCACGTCTCGGAGGCGACGACGTACGCGCCGTCCTCCCTCTGCCCGAAGCAGAGCGGGTGGAACCCGTGCGGGTCGCGGGCGGCGATGAGCTTGGACGGGGACATCACGACGAGGGAATACGCCCCTTTCAGCTTGTCCATCGCGGCGAGGGCGGCATCCTCGATGGAGCGGGACCTGACGCGCTCCTTGGTGATCACATAGGAGATGACCTCGGTATCCGTAGTGGTGTGGAAGATGCTCCCCTCCTCTTCGAGTTCGCTCCTCAGTTCAAATGAATTGACGAGGTTCCCGTTGTGGGCGAGTGCCATGTTGCCTTTCAGGTGGTTGACGACGATGGGTTGGGCGTTCTCCCTTCCCCCGCACCCCGTGGTGGAGTAGCGGACGTGCCCGATCGCCATGTTCCCTTTCCCGAGGCGGGCGAGATTTTCGGCGGTGAAAACGTCGTTGACGAGCCCTTCGTCCTTGTAGGAAGAGAACACGCCGTCGTCGTTGACGACGATGCCCGCCGATTCCTGTCCTCTGTGTTGGAGCGCGAAGAGCGCGTAGTAAGCGGTGGTGGCAACGTCCTGTTTTTCGGGCGCGAAGATGCCGAACACGCCGCATTCTTCATGGATCTTTGTCATCCTTCCTCCGTTCGGAAATAGGGTCGCCCGCGCGGAAAAACACGGACATGGTGGGGTCATTTTCCCGCAACTCTTTGGAAAATCTCCCGATATGCGTCCTCAACGCCGCCGAGGTCGCGGCGGAATCTGTCTTTATCCAGCTTCTCGTTCGTTTGAGCGTCCCAGAAGCGGCAGGTGTCGGGAGAGATCTCGTCGGCAAGGACGATCGTCCCGTCTTTGAGCCTTCCGAATTCGAGCTTGAAATCGATGAGCTTCACCCCGATCGAGAGAAAGTACGCTTTGAGGACTTCGTTCACCTTGAAGGCGTACGCTTTGATCGTCCCGATCTCCTCCTTCGTCGCAAGGTGCAGGGCGAGGGCGTGATAGGAGTTGAGAAGAGGGTCGTGCAAATCGTCGTTCTTGTAGGAAAATTCGATGGTCGGCTCGTCGAAGGGGATCCCCTCTTCCACGCCGTACCTCTTCGCGAAGGAGCCCGCCGAGACGTTGCGGATGATGACTTCCAAGGGGACGATGCTCACCTTCTTCACGAGCGTTTCGCGATCGGAGAGCTCTTCCACGAAATGCGTCGGCACGCCGCTCTTCTCGAGGAGCTTCATCATCATGTTGGACATGCGGTTGTTCACCGCGCCCTTCCCGACGATCGTGCCCTTTTTGAGCCCGTCGAACGCCGTCGCGTCGTCTTTATATGAGACGATGACGAGTTCGGGATCAGAAGTTGCGTACACCTTTTTCGCCTTGCCCTCATAGAGCTGTTGTTTTTTCTCCATCCCTTTCTCCTTATTCCCTGTTGTATTTTTCGGATAGTTTCCTGTCCTTTTCGATGACGTTCGCGGCGGCCTCCGCACGGGTGCGCATGAGTTTCCCCGTCAGCTCGTCGTCCTCGACGGCGAGGATCTGCGCCGCAAGATATGCCGCGTTCTTCGCCCCGTCCACGCCCACCGTCGCAACGGGGATCCCCGGGGGCATCATGCAGGTGGAAAGGAGCGCGTCCATTCCCCCCAAGGGGCCGCTCTTGACGGGAATGCCGATGACGGGCAGAACGGTGTTCGCGGCGATCGCCCCCGCAAGGTGCGCCGCCATGCCCGCCGCCGCGATGATCGCGCCGAAGCCGTTCATCTTCGCATGCGAGGAGAACGCCTTGGTCTCCATGGGGGTGCGGTGCGCCGAAAAGACGTGCACTTCGTAGGGAACGCCGAGTTCATCCAATACGCCGAACGCCTTTTCGACGACGGGAAGGTCGGAATCCGAACCCATCACGATCGCGACTTTTTTCATCTTTCACCTCCGAAAAGAAAACGGCAGTTTTTTTCTGCGTGAAAAAAACTGCCTGCAAATCCTACTTTGTTCCCCCGCTCGCGCGGGATGATCCGCTCGCCCTGTTCATGAGAATATTATACCAAAATTCCCCCTCTTCCGTCAAGCGAATGGAGGGGGAAATATTCGGTAGATTTTTGTAAGAAAAGGACAGAGAAAAAGGGCTTTACGCTCCGTAGCGGTCGCGGTAGGCGAGCATGGCGGGGAGGAAGGAGGAGAAGGGGATATCGCCCTCACGGATGGCGGCGAGAATATCCTCCATTGTCACGATGGAGAATACGTCGATGCCGAACTCCTCTTTCGCCTCCTGCACCGCGCTCTTCTCTCCCGCCCCCCTCTCCTGCCGATCGACGGAGATGAGCATGGCAAAGACGTGCACGTCCGCTTCCGCTTTGAGCTTGGGAAGGATCTCGCGGAGGGCTTTTCCCGAGGTCATAACGTCCTCGACGATGCAGACTTTTTCCCCTTTTTGAAGGGTCTGCCCGACGAACATCCCCCCTTCCCCGTGGTCCTTCTGCTCCTTCCGATCGAAGCAGAAACCCACATCCGTGCCCATCTTCGCGAGGGCGACGGCGGTGGAGACGGCGAGCGGAATGCCCTTGTAGGCGGGGCCGACGAGGGTGGTCGCGTCGATACGGTGCTCATGAAAACAGTGCGCGTAGTATTCGCCGAGCCGCGCGATCTGCGCCCCCGTGCGGTACTTTCCCGTATTGATGAAATAGGGAGCCTTTCTGCCGCTCTTCAAGGTGAAATCCCCGAAAAGCAAGACCTCGTTTTCCACCATGAAGCGGATAAATTCACGTTTATAATCGGTCATATTCCCCCCTTAATTCAGTTTGAGCGTCCCTGTAAGCGACGCGGCGGAAACATTTTTCTCGTCGCACCAAGCGTTGAGGGCGGAGATGATCTTGGGGCAAGCGAGCGGATCGGTGAAGTTATGCGTGCCCACCTGCACGGCGGTCGCCCCCGCCATGAGAAATTCGATAGCGTCCTCGGCGGAAGAGATCCCCCCCATGCCGACAACGGGGATGTGAACCGCGTGCGCCGCCTCGTACACCATGCGGACGGCGATGGGCTTGATCCCCGCACCCGAAACGCCCCCCGTGTTGTTGGCAAGGACAGGTCGGCGCGTTTGGATATCCACCGCGAGCCCCGTGAACGTGTTGACGAGGGAGATGCCGTCCGCGCCAT
>CANPWF010000155.1 GCA_947581885.1 uncultured Clostridia bacterium | reverse complement strand
GTGCTCTGCCCTTCCCCCTGTGTCCCCCTCCCCGCGCCTTCGGCGCGGGGAGGGGGATAGGAATGAGGCGCACCTCCCAAGAGGGGGCGAATGTATGAGGGGCAAAGAGTGCGGGCGGGCTCGGTATGAGGAAACCCCTTTCGGCGCGCAAGGGCGCACCACTTTCCCCAAAAGGGGACAGCAAGAGAAAGATACACTCGCCCCTGTGCCGACCGCGCAAAGCGCGGTCGGCACAGGGGTTCGGTATGAGGAACAGAGAGTGCGGGCGGGTTCGGTATGAGGGGCGAAAATAAAGAGAATGTGAGAGGCGGTTTTCATACTTCCACGATAGCACACAAAAAACAATTTATGGGGGACATGTGCCATATTTTTTGAAAAAAGTCGGAAATTTTTTTGGGGAAGATACACTCACCGCCCGCCGACGCATAGCGTCGGTCGGCGGGCGGCTCGGTATGAGGAAAAGATAAATTTTGCGGAAAATCTTGCAAAATTTTTGCCTGCGTGTTATACTGACATTGCGACACAATTTCATATTTTACTCCACAAGTGGCTACACTGGCATCTGGTGTATCCTGTTTTTCCATTTGTGGAGGAAATTGTGTCGCAACAATCTCGGGATACTCAATGCGGGCGTTCCGTGATTGGAGCGTCCTTATTTTTTTGCCCGCAAATATTTTTCAGGAGAAAGGAAAGATGAACAAATGCAAAAAATGCGGCACGGAGTTTGAAGGAAAGTTCTGCCCCGAGTGCGGCACGCCGTGGACCCTCGAAGAGGAGAAGATCTGCCCGAAGTGCAAGGCGGTTCTGAAAGCAAACGCGAAGTTCTGCTCGGAGTGCGGCTACTCGTTCGAGGAACAGAGCGCACCCGCGCCTCAACCCGCGCCTGTTGCGCCAAAACCTGCGCCCGCGCATACGGGAAGCAAACTTCTTGCGGCCTATAAGATCGTGAGCGTTCTGCCCGAAGCGTTGTTCTTGCTCATCGGTGTGCTGGCGTTTATCTTCCTCGCCGCGCCCGCGACGAAGGTAACTTCCGCGGGGCTCTTCCTCGGCGTCATGGACGTGGGAAGCGGCTACCATGTTATCTCCCTCTCGGGGGTGGACGGGTTGCGGGGACCCGCGATCGGGCTTGTTGTATTTGCCGCGCTCGGCTTGGCGTTTGCGCTTTTGTGCGCGCTTGCTGCATGGAGAAGGAAGAAGAACACGCCGCTCTCCTTTGGCGCATTTGCGTTCTATCTCGTCTACCTCATCATTGCGAGCGTGATGATCGCCAACACCGCCTCGCTGGACGAGGGGCTGGGCGTGCTCGGCGCAGGGGCTTGCCCTGTGTGCTTTCTCGTATTTTCCATTCTGTTTGCGGCGGGGCATGCGGCAAGCATAGTTGCGCGGAACATTCTCAACAAGAACTCCGATGTAAAGGCGGCACAGGCGGCGAAAGAGGAGGCGGACAAGGCGCGGCGCGAAGAATTTTACGCAACGCACAAGGCGCCCGTCATGAAAACGCCGCAGACGAAGAAAAACACCGTCATCTACAAATACGAAAAGCGGTACTACGATAGGGGCAAGGCAAAGACGCCCTCCGCGGCGCTCGTGTTCCTCGACATGCACAAAGTGGTACTCGGCATTGCGGCGGTTGTCCTTACCGTTGCCATTATACTTATGGCGACGCTCATTCCTTACGCCAACAATAAGTTCCGCGTCGGGGTCGTGGAGAAGATCTCCCTCGGCGACAGCAAGGAGCAGGTTGCGGACGTTCTCGGCGAGCCGTACGGGGAGGACAGGACTTCCAACGATTGGTTCTACTATGACGGCGACCTTCTTTCCTATGTAGAAAAGGCGCAGGATCTTGCCCAAAAGCAGGAAGAGGCCCTTGCGCAGGGGAACTTTACGCGGGCGGAACAACTTGCGCAGGAAGGCAAAACGTTGCAGGAGCAGATGAACAGCAAGGCGTTCAAGTGCATCGAAATTACGTTTGCGGACGAAAAGGTGGAGAGCGTGCTCTTCGATACGCGCTATTCCCTTGAACCGAAGGCGAAGGAGGTGGAGAAGTGCGAACTCTTGGGGGAAATTTTTCTTGTTTATTACGAAGACGAGACAGTTTCGCCGACGAAATATCAAGTGGTGGAGGGGACAAACACCGCGGCTCCGTATGAGGTGCATTATACGGACGGAAGTTATTACAAAGCAAACGCGCAGAACGGAACTCTTGCATACAAAAAAAGTCAATATTCCTACGAGTGGACTTACAATTGGAATGACAAGTATGGGAACTATTCGGAAAAACTTTCTCGGGACGAAAGTGCCTGTATCGGTACGGTAGATAAGGACGGCGTGTGGGAAAGCGGTTACTATTACTACAATCCCGATTCTGACGCCTATAAAAAACGCAGAGAAGCGAATATCAAGTGTTTTACATTCCCTGATAGCGTAACTTCGATCGATAGGAGCAACGAGTTTATAAATTTCGGGATAGAGAAAGTTGTTATACCGGATAGCGTGACGACGATCGGTTACGATGCATTTCAGTATTGTAGCGAACTCACAGATGTGATAATCGGCAACGGCGTAACTGAAATCGGACAAGATGCATTTTTTGGGTGTACAGGACTTACGAGCATCATCATCCCCGACAGTGTGACTTCGATCGGGGTCAGTGCGTTTTATCATTGCTATGGGCTTACGGCTGTGACGATCGGTAGCGGGGTGACTTCGGTGGGGCAGCAAGCATTTGAGGGTTGCTCAAAAATCATAGAAGTGTGGAACTATTCTAACTTGAGCGCAGAAAATAATGGTAGCGGCTTCTATGGGTGTGGTGAAGTTGCGAAGTATGCAAAATATATTTACAAGAGTGCCGAGGAGAGCAAGCAAACGACGACTGAGGACGGTTATATTTTCTTCGAGGACGAAGAGGAAATCTATCTGATGGGGCACAAAGGAAATGAAACGGAATTGACGCTCCCGGATCGCTCTCCGAGCGGGAAAACATACGCAATTTATGTGGGCGCATTTGCACATTGTTCCGGACTGACAAGCATAACGATCGGGAGCGGCGTGACCAGGATCGGGGACAGTGCGTTCAGAGAACGTATCGGGCTGACGAGCGTTGAAATTCCCGGCAATGTGACTGCTATCGGGAGCGGCGCGTTCGGGGCTTGTAGCGGGCTGACGAGCGTGACGATCGGGAGCGGTGTGACCGTGATCGAAAGTTATGCGTTCGAGGATTGTATTGGACTTACGAGCATAGTCATTCCCGACAGCGTGACTACGATCGGGTACGGGGCGTTTTATGAGTGCAGTGCTCTTGCGAGCATTGCTGTTGCCGATCGTGTGACTTCGATCGGGGAGTATGCATTTTGGGAGACGGCGTACTATAAAATCGGATCGAATTGGGACTCAAGCGGCGTGCTCTATATCGGCAATTATCTTATCAAGGCAAAAGATACAATTCCGAGCGCATTTACCATCCGACAGGGAACAAAGACTATTGCCAACAATGCGTTTGCTGAAGATGCGTATACTTCTAACCACCCTCTTACGAGCATTACAATTCCCGATAGCGTGACCTTTATTGGAAAATCTGCGTTCGCCTATTGCACCGGGTTAACAGAAGTACACATTACCGACCTTGCGACATGGTGTAAAATTGATTTCGGGGACGATGTCGCAAATCCGCTCTTTTATGCTCATCACTTGTATATGGACGGGAAAGAAGTTACGGAATTGAAAATTCCGAATGGCGTGTCGGAAATCAAAGACTATGCGTTCCGTGATTGCGACGGGCTGACGAGCGTTACAATCCCTGATAGCGTGACCTCGATCGGGAGAAGTGCGTTCAGTTATTGCAGTGAGCTTGAAAGCGTGACAATTGGAGACGGCGTGACCTCAATTGGAGATTATGCGTTCTCCAGTTGTAACGTGCTGACGAGCGTGGCAATTGGAGACGGCGTGACCTCGATCGGGAGAAGTGCGTTCAGTTATTGCAGTGAGCTTGAAAGCGTGACAATTGGAGACGGCGTGACC
>CANPWF010000154.1 GCA_947581885.1 uncultured Clostridia bacterium | reverse complement strand
GGCGGAACGGGCGGGCATCATGCGCTTCCTTCGCTTTTCGGGCGGGGAACACAACGTCGGCGGCAAAACGAGTTCCAACCTCTTCGAGGCGGTCGTCGGGGGGATCTATCTCGACGGCGGCATGGAACCCGCCAAGGCGTTCATCTTCCGCTATGTCTCCGAGCTCGATCTCGAAGATTACAAGACCGTCCTGCAAGAATACGTGCAGGAACGCGTCAAGGCAACGCCCGTCTATCGGGTGTATGAACTTCCCCAAGGGGGATTCGAATGCACCGTGTCCGCGCTCGGCAGGAGCGCGAAGGGCAGAGGTGCGGGCAAACAGACAGCCGAAACGCACGCGGCACGCGAACTCTTTCGTATGCTGACGGAGGAAAAACATTGAACTTTAAGGAAATCAGGCTCGTGGGGTTCAAGTCCTTTGCGGACAAGACTTCCATCAAATTCGAGGACGGGATCACCTGTATCGTCGGTCCCAACGGTTGCGGCAAGTCCAACGTGGCGGATGCCGTACGGTGGGTCTTGGGCGAACAGTCCGCCAAGACGCTCCGCGGCACCAATATGCAGGACGTCATCTTCCTCGGCACGGATACGCGCCGCCCCCTTTCGTATTGCGAAGTGACCCTCGTATTCGACAATCACGAGAACGAAAATCACGAAAAACTCTTCGATATCGAGTACGAAGAGGTCTCCATGACGCGCCGCCTGTACCGTTCGGGCGAGAGCGAATATCTTCTGAACATGCAACCCTGCCGCCTTAAAGACATCATCGCCCTTCTCCACGGCGTTGGTATCGCGAAGGAAGGGTATTCCATCATCGGGCAGGGCAAGGTCGCCCAGATCATGAACGCCAAACCCGAGGATCGGCGTGCCATCTTCGAGGAAGCGACGGGCGTTATGGCGTTCCGTTCCCGCCGCGGCGAGATCGAGCGCAACCTCGAAAGTGCGCGGGCGAACTTGCAGACGTACACCCAGCGTATGGACGAGACGGAATCCCAGCTCCGTCCCCTCGAACGGCAGGCGGAGACGGCGAGAAAGTACCGCGATTTCCGCGAACAGCTCCAACACGAAGAAGTGAATACCTACCTTCTCCGTTGCGACAATGCCGCCTACGAGACAGAACAGCAGCGGGAAATTATCCGCAGTGCCACAGAACGGCTCTCCGAAGTCGAACAGCGGCTCGGCGAAGTGGACGCGGAGGAAGAACGGTCCCGTGCGGCGACTGCGGAAGCGGACGAAACGCTGCACAGTCTCAACGAAAAACTTCGCCTCTATGAGGTGGATATCGAGCGCAAGGTGGGCGATTCCAAGGTGCTCAGCGAGCGGCTTTCCAATTACCGCAGGGAGCTCGACAGGGCTTCGGACGATATGGAACAGTCCGTCCGCAGGATGAAGGATATCGACGGGCTCGTCGCCGCCTCTCAAAAGAAGCTCGAAGGCACGGAGCAACAGGCGGCAAAGCTCGAAGAGGAGTACGGCACCCTTTTGAAGAGGGCGCAGGAAGCGGATGCCCGCTATGCCGCCTACGAACGGCTCGCCGCCGAACGCAGACGGAGCGAGCTCTCGTCCGTCGAAAATCTCGCTTCCGCCCGCCTCAACTCGGAGACCCTGAACTTGCAGCGCGACGCGGCGCAGACGAGGCTCGAAGAGGTGGATACCGCCATCGCCCGCGTGGAGGGGCGCATCGAGGAGTACAACGGGCAGACCGTTACCTGCGAAAAGGAACGGGAGAACTGCCGCCGCACCCTCGATTCCGTCTCCGAAGAGCGGAAAAATCTCTCGGCTTCTCTCGAAGATCTCGCCGAGTCCGCGCGTTCGCTCACCAAGGAGATCGGCGACGGCAACGCCGAGATCAACGACTTGAATCACCGCCTCGAAGTGTACCGCGAACTCAAAAACCGCTTCGGCGGCTACAAGGAATCGGTGCGCAAATTGCAGATCCGTGCGCAGTCCGACCTCGAGATCGGCGGGCGCATCAAGGGCGCGATCGCGGACATCGTCTCCACCGAAAAGAGATACGAAGTCGCCATCGAGACGGCGTTCGGCGGGGCGATGCAGAACCTCGTCACCGCCACGCGGGACGACGCGAGATATCTCATCGAATTTTTGAAACGGACGCACGAGGGGACGGTCACCTTCCTCCCCGTCGACGCGATCGCTCCCCGCGGGGATTCCTCCGAAGTGCGGCGGGCATTGAATGAACGCGGCGCGTTGGGGCTCGCGAACGACCTCGTCAAGTGCGACGACTATTACAGGAACATCGTCTCCAACCTTCTCGGCAACACCTTGGTGTGCGACAACATCGCGAACGCCACCGAGATCGCCAAACGCTACCCCCGCAGTTTCAAGATCGTCACCTTGGACGGCGACATCATCGCGGCTTCGGGTGCGATGACGGGCGGTTCCCGCCGCGCGGATGTGGGGAATCTTCTCTCCACCGAACGGCAGATCCACGAGACGGAAGAGGCGATCTTCCGCAAACGGGGTTCCCTCGAAAAACTCCAAAAGGCCCTCGAAAACTGCGAAAAGGAGCGCGTGGAGACGAGCAAGTCGCTCTCCGCTCTCGAAGAGAAGGAGCGGGAACTCAGCTCGCAGTTCGTCGCCCTCGAAGAGAGGAAGGCGGCGATCGGGGTCCTCATCGAAGAGGCGGAGAAGGAAAAACTCGAATACACCGCCTTGCGCGACGAACTCACCCGCCGCATGAGCGATATTTCGAGCGAAGCCGAACTCTCCGCCGAAAACGAAAAGGTCCTCAGCAAGATCCGCACCGAGGCGGCACAGCAGTCGAGCGCGGGGGAAGCCGAGGGCGAAAAGTTGAAAGCCGAGCGGGACGAGCTCTCCGAGCGGCAGCACGCCCTCATGATCGAGCGCACCGAACTTCTCGGGGCACGTTCTTCCGAAGAGGAGAACATCAAACGCCTCACCGAGGAGAAGGAAGAACTCATCCATAAGGTCGCCCGCACCAAGGCGGATATCGAACAGGCGGGCAAATCCATCGAAGAACTCAAACGGGATGCCGAGCGCACCGCTCTCTCCGAAGAGGACAGCAGGGCGGTGGAAGCCCTCCGCGGGCGCATCGCCGAAACAGAACAGGCGAAGAGCGAGATCAACAAGCGGCAACTCGAGATCGCCGAGGAAAAGCGTTCTCTTTCCACCCGCCGCATGACGCTCATCGACCAGAAGCACAACTGCGAACTCACCATCGAGCGTTCGGAATCCGCCCTCGAAAATATGCGCCAGCACATCGAGGAGGAATACGGGCTCACCTACGAGACGGCACAGCCCCTCCGCGATCCCGCCTACGACATCACGCAGGCTTCTTCCAACATCAATTCGTTGAAGCACAAGATCGCCGCGCTCGGTTCCATCAACCATCGGGCGGAGGAGGACTATAACGACCTGCTCGCCCACTTCACCGAGATGCAGACCCAGCGCGGGGATATCGAGAAGAGCGTCGTCGACTTGACGGGCGTGCTTTCTGACCTCAAAGCGGAGATGCAGAAGAAGTTCGACGAGGGGTTCGATATCATCAACAAGAACTTCACGAAGATCTTCCGCGAACTTTTCGGCGGCGGACGTGCGGAGATGCAGCTCGACTATACCGACTGCGACGACCCGCTCGACGCGGGCATCGAGATCGTCGCCTGCCCGCCGGGTAAGAAGCTCGCCAAGCTCTCCCTGCTTTCGGGCGGCGAACAGGCGTATACCGCGATCGCCATTCTGTTCGCGATTTTGAAGTCCCGCCCCATGCCGTTCTGTATCCTCGACGAGATCGAAGCGGCACTCGACGAGGCGAATGTCGACCGCTTCGCACGGTATTTGAAGAATTTCTCCAAGGATACGCAGTTCATCGTCATCACGCACAGAAAGCCGACGATGAATCAGGCGGACGTGCTCTTCGGCGTTACCATGGAAGAGAAGGGCGTTTCGAAGATCGTCTCGGTCAAGCTCTCCGAAGTGGAATCCCGCCTCGGCGGCGACACGGTGGTGGCATAACGCCCCTTCTTGGCTCCCCCTTTGGGGGAGCCGGCACGCCGCCCTTGGCATGACTGAGGGGGTGTGAGTGTACGGACTGTTATAAATCACGTCATTC
>CANPWF010000153.1 GCA_947581885.1 uncultured Clostridia bacterium | reverse complement strand
CTTTTGCCCGCCCCCTTCAAAGGGGGCAGGCCATAAGGACGAAGGAATTTTATAGCCATCCGTACATTCCGCTCTTCCCTCCTTCTGCATAAAAAAATTTTCCTTGCACACATTGCGCATAGGAGGAAAATATGAAGAAGTATTTGGCAATCGGAGCGTTGACGCTCGCCCTCCTTGCGGGCGGGACCGCAGCCTCGGTTGCGGCGGTGAGCCGCGGCGGGGACGAAGCGGTCACGGCAGTTGTCGCCGAAGCGGCGGTGCTCCGTCAGGGCAGTCGCGGGGGCGAAGTGAAGGAAGTCCAGCGTCGGCTCAAACAGTGGGGCTACTACAAGGGCGCGGTCGACGGCATCTTCGGCTCGGCGACCAAGCAGGCGGTCATCTCGTTTCAGAAGAAGAACGGGCTCACCGCAGACGGGATCGTCGGCAAGGCGACCTACAAGGCACTCGGCATGAACGACAGCTACAACGTCCTTCAAAACGGAAGCACGGGCAGCTCGCAAAAGCCCTCGGATTATACCTCGTCCGATCTCTATCTGATGGCGAAGGCGATCTACGCTGAAGGGAGAGGGGAGAGCTATACGGGGCAGGTGGCGATCGGGGCGGTCATCATGAACCGCGTCAAGAGCCCTTCCTTCCCCAACACCGTTGCGGGAGTCATCTATCAGAAGGGAGCCTTCACGGCGGTGACGGACGGGCAGATCAACTTGGAACCCAACGAGACGGCATACAACGCCGCCCGCGACGCGATGAACGGCTGGGATCCCACCTACGGCAGTCTCTATTACTACAACCCCGCCGTCGCGACGAGCGCGTGGATCTTCAACCGCAAGACGGTGACCGTCATCGGCAAGCACGTATTTGCCATTTAAGGAGGAGATATGGAAAAGAAAATCGGAACGAACCGTTCGAGCGGTGCAAAGAAAGTGGAGAATATCGAGGCGAAGCAGAAGGCGGAAAACGTCGATCCCGCGCCCAACCCTTCCCCCGAAGAACCGCCCGTAAATTCCAAAAAACGCACACCTGTATCCAAAAAAACGCCCGTAAAATCTAAAAAGCCTTCTTCCGTGAAGAAAGATCCGAAGCCTTCCGAAAAGAAGAATTCGGCGCATGAAAAGGCGGTGAAGAGGGAAAAGGCGGCGGCGAAGAAGCGTGCCGTCGCCGCCAAAGAGAAGGCGAATAGGAAGCGGGAAAAGCGGGAGAGAAAGGCTTCCCTCAAAGAGAAAAAACTCGAAAAGAGGGCACGCCTTCAAGAGAAGAAGCTCGCCCGCAAAAATCAGATAGAGGCCCGCAAGGAGGAACGCAAGCAAAAGCAGCTCGAAAAGCAGGCGGCGGTCAAGGAGAAGAAGGCGGCGGTCAAGGAGAAAAGAGCCGAACGCCGTGCCGAGCGGGTCGCCCGCCGCGAGATGTTGAAGCACGAGACGGCGACGAAGAAACATCAACGCCTCGCCCGCGAAAAGCGCGAACGAACCGCCTTAAAACGCAAAAAGGCGGAGGGAAAAGACAGGGCCCGTGCCCGCAAAATAAAGTCGCGGGAAGCGGCGCATGCGAGGAAAGCGGAGGAGAGAAAGCACCGCCGCGAACAGCGCACCGCCCGCAAGGATCAAAGAAGGGGCTTCGGCGGTTGGCTCGCCGCCGTTATCTCGCTCGGGGTTGCGTGCCTCGCGCTCTCCACCATCGTGACGGCGGGGGCTCTCCGCATGAACGATATGCGCCTCGCTTCGGAAACGGGCTACCGCGCTTCCCTCTATGAGATGGTCTCCGTCGCGGGGGACATGGAGAACGACCTCAACAAGCTCCGCGTCTCTTCGGGCGTAGACGAGCAGAGGAAACTCCTCACCGATCTTCTCGTCGAGAGCGAACTCATGGAGAGCGCACTGCAAAAGATCCCGCTCTCCGAGGAGACGGGCGCGGACCTCTCGTCCTTCGTCAACCGCACGGGGGCGTTTGCCCGCACCATGCTCGCCCGCCTCGCCGCGGGGAAGACGCTCACCGAAAACCAAAAGGAGACGATCGCGCAGATGTATGAGGTGAACGCCTCGCTCGCGAACGAACTCAACACCCTCGCGACGACGGTGACGGAGAAAGATTTCCGCACCTTCCTCGCGGGCAAGGAGGGCACCGTGCGCGAAAAATTCGGCAGCATGGGCGAGGGGACGAAGCAAGAGATCTTCGAGGCACCCTTCTCCAAGGAAGGGAACGTGGGAGAAAACGCCCTGATGAAAGAGGAGGAGATCCCTTCCTCCCGCGCGGAAGAGCTCGTAAAACAGTACTTCTCCGCCTACCACATCTCGTCCGCCGTGGCGGCGGGGGAGACGGCAACGCCCGATTTCACCGCCTATAACTTCGTCCTCACCGACGAAAACGGCACCGAATACTTTGCGGAGATCACGAAAAACGGCGGCAAACTCGCCTTCTTCGAGACGTACGAACCCTGCACGCAGAAGAACTTCGACCTTCCTTCCTGCGACGCGGTCGCCCGCGAATATCTCAAAACGCTGGGGATCGAAAATGCGGAGGCGGTATGGCTCTCGGACGGGGGCATGGTCGCCGACCTCACCTACGTCTCCGTGCAGGACGGCGTGCGCGTCTATCCCGAAATGATCCGCGTGCGTGTCTGCGAGGAGAAGGGGAGAGTCATCGGGCTCGACGCGAGGGGGTATCTTCTCAACAGGAAGGAACGCTCGCTCACGCCCGCCCTCGATCGGGAGGAGGTAAAGTCCCTTCTCAACGAAAACCTCACCTTCAAGGCGTGCGATCTCGCCCTCGTTCCCATCGACGGGGAAGAAGTCCTTTGCTACGAATTCGATTGTACCTTCGGCGAAGAGGAGTACCTTGTTTACCTCGACGCGGAGACGGGAGCGGAGAGAGAACTCTTCCGCGTCCGCCAAAGCGCGAGGGGAAGCTATCTCGATTAAAAAACTTAATTGCCCGCGCATCCCTGCGCGGGCAATTAAAATGAGAAAAAATATGGGTTGGATGGTCAAGCTCCAATCGTAGGAATTACCCTACGATTCTATTATAGAACCGAAAGTTCTCTTTGTCAACGGTTTTTTGTGAAATTTTTTCTAAAAAATAAAAAATATTTCCCAATCGACCTTCCGAATACCCCCTTGCAATTTTTTTCCGCGCGGGATACAATAGAGGAAGGAGGGGCAAAATGTTCTCTATCGTCCTCGTCGAGCCCGAGATCCCGCAGAATACGGGCAATATCGCACGCACCTGTGCCGCCACGGGGTGCAAGTTGCACCTCGTCCGTCCGCTCGGATTCGAGCTCTCCGACCGCGCCCTCAAACGGGCGGGGGTGGACTATTGGGACCTCGTCGAAGTGCGCGTGTACGATTCCCTTTCCGAGGTGCTTTCCTCTGTCCCGCCCTCTTCGCACGTCTGGTTCTTCTCCGCCAAGGGGGAAAGGGCATATGCGGACGCACCCTTCTGCAAGGGGGACTTCCTCGTATTCGGGAAGGAGAGCACGGGGCTGGGCGATGAAATTCTCTCCGCGCACAAGAAAGATGTTCTCCGTATCCCCGTGCGGGAGGAGAGCCGTTCGCTCAATCTCTCCAACGCGGCGGCGATCGCCGTATACGAAGCTCTGCGGCAGAACGGGTTCGAAGGGCTCGCCGAAAGAAGATAACGGTTGCTTCTTTTTGAAAAATCGCGTACAATAGTGCTATGAGGCTTTTCAACAACAAACATGTTGAATTCGAGACGTTCGCGCTCGGCGAAGGGGAGAACAGCTTGACGTTTGTCCACCTCTCCGACCTGCATTTTCCGCGCGAATGCGTCGATACGGACGAACTTTTGTCCGCGATCCAATCGCTTTCCCCCGACGCGGTGCTCGTGACGGGAGATCTCGTCTGCCGCCGTCGCCCGCTCGATAAAAGGGCGTTTTCCTTTTTGAAGAAACTCTCTTCCTTCCCCGTGTTCTTCTCGGAGGGCAATCACGAACATTCGCACCCTGCCCGCGAAGAGATCGGATCCCGCCTGAAAGAGTGCGGCGCAGAAGATATCACTTCCCGCTGTGTTCCCTTCCGCGGGGTCCTTCTTATGGGGGTGCCCGAGCGGGGAGAAATTCCCCATTTTGCGGGAAAGGGGTTCAAAATCGCGCTCTCTCACCACCCCGAACGCGCGAAGGAACTTAAAGAGAAGATATCGCCCGACCTCATCGTCGCGGGGCATGCGCACGGCGGACAGTTCCGCTTTTTCGGGA
>CANPWF010000152.1 GCA_947581885.1 uncultured Clostridia bacterium | reverse complement strand
GGGGCTGCAAGGCGGGAGATACCGTCATCGCCCGCATTCTTACACGTATTCGAATTCAACGTCGCCGACGATGACGGTATCTCCCGCCTTGCAGCCCCTCTTTTCGAGCTCCTTGAACACGCCGCGCAGTTTGAGCACGCGGTGGAAGTAATTCATCGATTCGGGGTTGTTCAAGACGACGTTTCGGCACAGCATGTCCACAAGTCCCCCCGTCACGACGTACGCCCCGCCCTCGAATGTGATCTCGAACTGCGTGTTGTCCTCTTCCTCGAAGAGCACCTCGTCGGCGGGAATGCGCGTAGGCGGAGGCAATTCTTTTAACTTTTCCGCGATCGCAAAGACGAGCTCCTTCGCCCCCTCGCCTTTGATTGCGGAGAGGGAGAAGATCGGGAATTTTTTCCCGTACTTCTTGCGGAAAGTTTTCTCATTCTCTTCGGCGGAAGGGATATCCGTCTTGTTGAGCGCGACGATCTGCGGCAAAGCAAAAAGGGCTTCGGAATATTCTTGCAGTTCGCGGTTGACGATCTCGAAATCCTCGCAGGGATCCCGCCCTTCCACGCCCGAAATATCGACGACATGGCAGATCATGCGGGTGCGTTCGATGTGCTTCAAGAAATCGTGCCCCAGCCCCGCGCCCTGCGCCGCTCCCTCGATGAGCCCGGGGATATCGGCGGCGATAAAGCTCTCCTCGCCCGCCTGTACCACCCCCAAATTGGGGGAAAGAGTGGTGAAATGATAGTCGGCGATCTTGGGCTTCGCCGCGGAGATCTTGGAAAGGAGGGTGCTCTTCCCCGCATTGGGGAAGCCGACGAGCCCCACATCGGCGATGACTTTGAGTTCGAGCACGAGGGCGTGCGGCTTTACGATCTGTCCCTTTTGCGCGAAGTCGGGGGCGTGGCGGCGTGCCGTCGTGAAGCGGGCGTTGCCTTTCCCCCCTCTTCCCCCCGCGAGAAGGAGAACGCGCTCGCCGTCCTCATAGACATCGCAGACGACCTTGCCGCTCTCCGCGTCCCGCACGAGGGTGCCGCACGGAACTTTGAGGACGACATCCTCCCCCCTCTTCCCCGTGCAGAGGTTGGTGCCGCCCCGCTCGCCGTTGCCCGCCGTATACTTCGCCGTATAGCGGAAGGCGAGAAGGTCGTGCATGTTCTTGTCGCCGACGAAGAGGATACTTCCGCCGTCGCCGCCGTCCCCGCCGTCGGGGCCGCACGCGGGCTTCCCTTTGTATGCCTTGAAGGAGTTCATCCCGTCGCCGCCGTTGCCCGCTTTGACGGTGATCTTCACTCTGTCGGTAAATCCGTTCTTTGCCATACAAAGAGTATAGCAAATTTTTTTAAGAATGGCAATCTTTTTTTATGCCCGCGCTTGACAAGTTCGCTTGGCAGTGTTACAATACTCTTGCCAAGTTCGCTTGGCATAGGAGAGAAAAATGGACATTCCCGAAGAGACTTCGAAGGCGGAGGAACTTTCTTCCATAGAGAATGCGGAAGAAAAAGAGGAACTTTCTCCCGAAGAAATTTTGGAGCGGGCGAAAACGGAGAATAAAAGGTTCGGGGACGAGAGGCAGCGCGGCAGAATGGAACGCGGCAACTACGTCGGTTTTATCGCCGTGGAGTTCACCGTCGCGATCATTCTCATCGTCTCGACGATCGTCTCCGACCGTCTGCCCATCGAGTTCTTCATCATCCTCTTTACGGGCGTTGCCGCACAGGACATCGCACAGGCGTGCGTTTGCGCCAAAAAAATGCGCATATTCTATGGTGTGATGGGCGGGCTTATCGCGGCGTGCGCCCTTTTGTATTGGGTCTTTTGGATCCTCGAACTCTGCGGAATAACGGTTTTGGGGTGAACGGTGAACGGGAAACTTGTCCTTCATAACCGCCTCAAAGAGATACGGGCGGAGAAAAACCTTTCGCAGGGAGATCTTGCCGCGCTCGTGGGCGTTTCGCGCAATACGATCAGTTCCATCGAGACGGGGAAGTATTGCCCGACGGCGAAGCTCGCGCTCGTCCTCTCCGTCGCCCTCGCCACCCCGTTTGAAGAGATCTTCCACTTTTGAAGGGGGTCGCTCCTCGCTGTCCCCTCTGGGGAAAGTGGCGCGGCGACTTTCCGCGCCGAAAGGGGAGCCGAGAAACAGGGCGCAAATCGACGATCGAACCAATATTACGAGGCAGAATATGTTTTCTTATCTCTTGTTTTTGCTCATTTTACTTCCCTTTATCGCGCTGTCGGGGTGGGCGAGTGCGCGGGTGCATTCCACCTTTGCCGCCTACGACCGCGTCCCCGTCCGCTCGATGATGACGGGAAGCGATGCCGCCAAGCTCCTCATGCGCAACCGCGATGTCCGTGATATCGCCGTCAACCGCGTGCGGGGAACGCTCACCGATCACTACAATCCCCCGAAGAAGGTCGTCAACCTCTCCGAGAGCGTGTACGGAAGCCCCTCCGTCGCCGCGGTGGCAGTGGCGGGGCATGAAGTCGGGCACGTCATGCAGAAGAAAAAACATTACGTCCCCTATCTCATCCGCAACGCCCTCGTGCCGATCACCAACATCGGATCGAGGCTCGCCCTTCCCGTCATCCTCATCGGGCTCATTCTCGATCTTACCCTCTCCATGGTCGAGATCCCCGTGGGACAATATCTCGTTTACGTCGGGATCGGGCTGTACGGGCTCTCCACCCTCTTTATGCTCGCGACCCTTCCCGTCGAATTCAACGCCTCGCGGAGGGCGAGGAAGATGCTTGTAGAAGACGGCATCGTGGGTGAAGAGGAACTGCCCGGGGTGAAGAAGGTGCTCTCCGCCGCCGCCCTCACCTACGTTGCGTCCCTCCTCATTTCCCTCGTCTACTTTTTGCGGTTCGCGCTCATCTTCGCGAGCCTCGTTCGGCGCAATAAATAGTTCAGCGCGGCAATTTCGCCCCCGTGAAGGCACGGGAAGAGAGGACCCCCGTCGAGACGATCTCGCGGGGTTTTTCCCTATTTTGAAGTCCCTCTTCGATCAGTTTGCACAGGAAATCGCGGGAGGAAGAAAGGCTCTCGCCGAACAGATAGCACGAGAGGGAACCGGGCACGGTATTGAGTTCGTTGAAGTACACCCGTCCGTCCTCTCCGAGCAGAAAGTCCGCCCGCACCACCCCGCGCATGCGGAAGCTCTCGTAGAGAAGGCGGGTATGCGAGACGACCGCCTCCGAGACCTCGGACGGCACGCGGGCGGGCAGGACGGAGCGGCGGGACGCATTCTCCTCGTACTTTTCGGCGAACGTCAAAATCTCCTCCGAGGAAAGGGGCTCTTCGACGGGGGAGAGCACCGTCTCCCCGCCGAGACGGCAGGCGGCGCAGTTTAAGTCCCGCTTGCCCGTGAGGTACTTTTCGATGAGCACGCAGCCGTCGAGGCGGAAAGCGGAAAGAAGTGCCGCTTTGAGTTCGGTTTCCCCTCTCGCGACGCGCACCCCGATGCTCGAACCGAGGCGGGCGGGCTTGACGACGACCGCCCCCATCGCACAGGCGCGGCGCAGGACATTTTCCTCGTCCTCGGAGAATTCTTCCTCGGTGACATCGATCGAGGGGAGCACGGGCAGCCCCAATCCGCGGGCGGCGATCTTCGAAAGCGTCTTATCCATGAACACGGCGCACTCGGGAAGAGACGGCGACGCGCTCGGGATATGGAACCAATCCAAAAGTGCGGCGAGGGTGCCGTTCTCCCCCGCTCCCCCATGGCAGCAATTGAGGGCGATTTCCGCCCCCATATGGCGAAAACCGCGTTTGAACCCCCCTTCGGCGAGGGTTATTTTTTTGAATTTTTTCGAGGTGATGTCGTGCACCGAGCGCATCGGCCCCGTGACGAATCCCCCCTCTTTGGGCAGATAGACGGGCAGGACGCGGTAGCGTTGGCGAAGCAAATTTGCGGCGAGAATGCCCGTGATGACGGAGATCTCGTGCTCGTTGGACCTTCCGCCGAAGAGGACGGCAACCGTTTTCGGACGCATAAAAAATACCTCCGCGAGAATTTTTTTCGCTTTGGTATTTGGAATGGTATTTCGATGATCGTGAATAGGGCTTTCGTTTTTGGGAAACAGCGAGGGGAGAATGTACGCAACTGTATCATTACGTCACCCTGAGCCGAAGGGTCGTCTGCCCTTGGCGGCCCTTCGAGTCGAACGGGTCACCGCAGTTTTAAGACATAAATCTAAGGTGATTCCTACTTCGCGCAAGGACGCGCTCGTGCCGCCCAAGGAAGAAACAGAATAAGGCGGGGCGACTCG
>CANPWF010000151.1 GCA_947581885.1 uncultured Clostridia bacterium | reverse complement strand
AAAGCAGTCGTACGAGTACGGCAGTGTGCCCATTTTCGGGACAGAGTGGGGCACCCACTCCAATACCGCCAACTGGGCGGAGACGTACAGCAAGGCAAACGGCGGCGCATCGCTCGAAGCGCTGTTCAATCCCGCAAAGGTCCCCGGCCTCGGGGAGGAAGGCTTCGACCCCAACAAACTCGGGACGGACGGCAAACTCGCCCAGATCGATATTGACACGCTGGGCGTCGACGACGAGCACGGCGGCATTCTGGATAAGGATAATTTGCCGCTCCGCCTCGACCAGATCCTCAAAATTTCCTTCAATAGCGTCTATTCGGAACGGTCCTCGGTAAACACCTACGATGGGTCCTTCTCCTATACCAATAATAACTACGATGTGACGTGGAAGTTCAACGGAGAGGGCGTCCCCGGCATGTCGGGCGGGATCCTCTCGCCCGCGCAGATCACGGGGCTCATCGAGATCACCAAGCGCAAGATCAACGCGACCATTCCCGACGCGGCAAGTATCTACGGCGAAGCGCAGGAGACCCTCACCCTTCCCGATGAGAAAATCACGCACGCAAGCGGCGTCGGCGACGGGCTTGTTTTCGGCGACTCGCTCTCCGCCACGCTCGACTTGGCGAATGCGGAAAAGGTGAAAACGAGCCAAATGCTCCGCGCCACCGTCGACGCAGAAGGGAACCCCGTCAACGGAACGGGTCACTACGATATTGTCATCACCAATGAGGGCAGTATCAACCCCAACTATGAGCTCGTTACGGTGACGAAGGGCAAGTACATCGTTTATCCCCGCAAGATCGTGCTGAAAGCGGGGGACTACAGCTCCGTCTACGGCGACCCCGTTGAGACTGCCACCATGGGCGGCTTCACCTATTCGCTCGCGGGAGAGCAGGAGAGCGGGCTTCCCACCACTTCCACCGTCATCATCCCCGCCGACCAAAACGCCTTCAACAGGGGCATTTCCTATGCGTACAGCGATGCGGGCGAGCACAAGAACAAGGGCGAATACAAGTTCAACGTAAAATTCGACCATGAAAAAGCGACGGAAGGGGACGAGGACATCGGCATCAACTACGATGTTTCTTACGACACGGACGCCACGCATACCATTGAGGCGCGCAAAGTCACCGTTCTCATCGCTTCCAACAATGCGCAGTCGAGCGAGTACGGCGAAGATACCCATGTTACGCAGGGCAACGGCACGGGCACCTATTGGTACCCGCAACACACGACGAACGGCAGAAGCACAACGGTCGTCCTTCCCGATGATATGGACAGTTTCGTCGAGGGAATTACGCTCTACGTCGCCGATGCGGTAAACAGCACCGCACCCGTGGGGAAATATCCCCTCATGGGCAAATACGACAGCACAAAGAACAGCAATTACGAAGTCGATTTCGTCGGCATGTGGGAAGGCGATGTCGCAGAGAAGTACAAGGATCCCGCCTTCGGCGAACTCACAAAGCGCGCGGGCACGTATACCATTACCCGCCGCAACATTCAACTCAACATGAGCACCGCGCTCACTTCGGAGTACGGCGACGACCTCATGAAGTTCTGGGAAAGCGGGGCGTACACCTTCTCCCGCGCCGACGGAAAGGGTGCCATCGTCAACGGCGATGTGCTCACGTTTGCCCCGTCCCTCTTCTATATCCAGGTTCCCTCGTCGAGTCCGATCTACGGCGGCGACGGGAACGAGGCGTTCAGCCGCGCGCAACTTCCCGCCGATACTTACAGCGTAATCTTCGACAGCGCGGCTTATAAGAGTTCTTCCGCGTACAACGAGGGCGTGAACGCCAACTACGAGATCAGCGAGAGCCGCGGAAGATATACGGTAAGTAAGCGCGCGCTCACGGTAAAGATCGGCGCAACGGTAGACGGGGAATTCAACCAAAACCCCACCATCGAGTACGGGAACGCCGTGCCCGAGCGCATGGCGCAAATCACCCGCACGTCGAGCAAAGAGGGAGACGGCTTCATCGGCACCGACGGCCAATTCATTACCGATTATCTTGCCACCACCAATTCCATCAATAACTATACCTCTTCGCTCACGACGAGCGGGCATCTCCGCATAGGCGTGTACGAGTTCACCGTGCCGCGCAACGAGGTTTCGAATAACTACGATGTAACGTGGGAATTCGGCTCGCTCACGGTAACGCAGCGCGTCGTTCACGTTACGGTGCACGAGCAGACCTCGGTATACACGGGCGTCGAGCCCCACGTCTCCAACGACGCATGGGATCTTGTAGATCGTTATACGCTCGCCTCGGGCGACGAGCGGTCCATCGTCAGGCTCGATAAAGAGGACGGGTTCAACGCGGGCAAGTACGATATCACGCTCTCCTGCACCGACAACAACTATAAATTCGTGGTCGACGACGAGGGCCACCGCGACGAAAACAACCTCATCGCCACCCAAAAGTACGTCATCACGCCCGCCAAGATCACCTTCTCGCTCAGCGGCGATTCCATGATCTACGACGCGCAGTCGCACCTTCTGGACTTCTACTTCTCGGGCGACGGCGTGACGCCCGCCAACCACACCCTGCAAGGGCAGGAGCCTACGGCGGGGCCCGACGGGAGCGTCACCTTTACCTTCACCGACGGTCTGTACACCGTGACCATTACATACACGGGCGACTTCGGGGGGAAGGTCGTAGACGCGAACAACTATAAAAACGTGGGTTCGTACACCGTTACCATCACGTTGAAGAATGAGAAGTCCTTCGGCGAAGAGGGTTACAAGGGCAACTTCTGCTTTGAAGAGGCGGCGGGGATCAGCCGTATTGCGGCGGAAGAGTACGTTTACGAGAGCTCGAAAACCTACGAGATCACCAAGGCGACGATCTATATCCCCGACCTCGCTTCCAAGGCATACACCCGCGACGAACAGCAGGCGGATTGGAACTTCGCCAACGACCTCAACACCACCGTCGTGCCCGATAAGAGCAACTATAATTATACATATAGGGGCGGATACGTTGTGTACGCCATCAAGATGGACGGCGGGGAATATGCAGACACAAATTCCCGCCTCGGCGGCAACGGTCTTCCCTATTACCGTGGGCTTTATGAGTTCACCCTCACCCTCACGGACGAGGATTACAGAAACTTCATGTTCGAGGGAGACGAACGGTCCGTCACGAAAGAGTTCGAGATCACGCCGCTTGAAATTCTCTCCTCGCTCGCGCAATCTTCGGCGGAGTACGACGATGAGTCCCGCTTCCACGGCGACATGGAGGGCGGGCGGCTCGGCGCGTGGTCGTTCAACTTCTCGTCCACGACGGAGACCTCCGTCGAGGGCATCAGTTACAACATTCTGTACAAATACAACGGTTTGGGCGCAACGGGCAAGGACCGCGGCGAGCACACCCTCATCGTAAAGATCGGCGGCTACGAGCACGCGGGCACCACGCAGCGCGCAGAGACGCTCTACTTTGTGGACGATGTAGAGCATAACATCAACGAGGCGCGCATGAAGGAGATCCTCGCCGATCTCCGCGCTTTCATCAACGCAGGGACGTACAAATATACCCTGACGTTCGAGTATAAGAACTTCCTGCTCCGCGCCCACTCCGGCTCGGATACGGTGGACTCGCTCGAATACACATATACCATTACGCCCGTGCTCCTCTCCGTCGGCGCGTTTGCCGAAAAGGAGTTCAACAACGAGGAACAGGACGCGGACGTCACCGAGACGACTTTCATCCCCACCTCCACGATGACGCCCGAAGAGGCGTATGCGCTCCTTACAAAAGCATATAACGGCTACGAACTCTCCTATGAGCCCTACCTCGATGCGGACGACAACGGCCGTCTCGGCGTAGGGGGCAAGCCCGTCAACGCGAGCACCTACACGGTGACGGTCAAACTGAAAGGCGGCAACTTTGCGTTCAGCACGGAGGGGGACGGCAGTTACCGCTACACCGATTCCAGCCAGCGGTTCGTCATCAAGCCCTTCAATATCGGGACGCTGTTCTCCCATAGCGACGAGGGAGACGACGATCACGGCGACCACCCCGAACACCTCGCTTCGACCGCCTTCGTCGGCGAACTCAACGGCGAAACCACAATGGCCGAAAGCGGCGTGACCCTCTACGTCTATACTTACACGGGGCAGGAGATCAAGCCCGAACTCGTAAAGGCGACCATCTACCTCACGGCGGACAGCAAGGGCATCGAATATACGAGCTCCGATGATCTCGCCGCCAACTTCAGCCTCGGGAGTTTCCTCGATAACGTCTATACCGATATCGTCACGAAAAACCATGCCTCCCTCGTCGTTACGGGCAGGGGCAACTACACGGGCACGACGACCATGTCGTTCAGCATCGTGCCCATGGAACTCACCGCGAAGATCGG
>CANPWF010000150.1 GCA_947581885.1 uncultured Clostridia bacterium | reverse complement strand
CTGAGGTGATTCCTACTTCGCGCAAGGACGCGCTCGTGCCGCCCAAGGAATGAACAGAATAAGGCGGGGCGACTCGTTGCCAAGGGCGGCAACGGCTCGGAATGACGTAATTATATAGCAGTCCGTACTCTCCCCGCCCCCCACGTCCATGTTTCGACGTTGCTCAACATGACGTGGGGCGGCGCACGTCATCCTGTCCGACCGTAGGGCGCACGAGCCGTAAGGCGAAGTAACAACGTTGAAGGACGGACGTGCGCCTGAATGTTCCAACCCCTTTCGGCGCGGAAGAACGCCGCGCCACTTCCCCCAGAGGGGGAAGCGAGAAATCACATAAAAACCTCCCCGAGGAGGGGAGGCTTCAAATGAAAAATTCCGTTGTCGGTAGAATGCTCTACCTTAAAATACGATTGTCGGTAACATTCTCTTCCTTAAAATTCTCTTGTCGTCGGGTTCCCCCAAGCGCAATGGGCTCTTACGTAAGAACGGGGAAGCCGTGGATGGCGGTTTCGATATTCTCGCCGCGGCCGACTGCCTGCAAGAGTTCGCGCCACTTCCCGCGGGCCTGCGCCCAATTGGGGGTGATCTGGTAATACGCGCCCAAATATTGGCTGAAAATGCTGTATTCGTTCATCAGAGCGTCGTTTTCGTAGGGGTCGAAATCGAGCTTCCGCACGGGAAGATAGGACGAAACTGTCACCGCCCGCGTATAGTCCTCCTCGCCGATGAAGCGGATGAATTCCTTCGCCGCGGCGATCCGCTTTTCGTCGCCGCTGTTGAACGCGCCGAAGCCCCAAATGCCGCCCTGCAACGAGGGATCGCTCCCCTCTTTCGCGGGGAACGCCATGGGGAATACGGAAGAAGTGATATCGGGATGGGCGATGGATTGGTTGACTTCCGCCGCCACATTCCAGCAAAAGGACATCGCGAGTTCCCCGCGGCAGAAGGCGTTCCGCTCGTCCGCGCCGTTCATCGTATCATCGAATTTGATCATCTCCCGAGCCTGCATCTTGTACAGCCTTTGCAGGGCTTCGATGTTTTCGGGGGAATCCACGGTGTACTTTGTCCCGTCGGCGAACGTCCCGCCGCAGAGATTGTTGACGAGGGCGCGGGTGCCCTGATCGCCGCCGTTCTCCTTGCAATAGATCGCGGCAACGGGGTGCTCGATCCCTTCCCTGTCGTAATATTCCTTGATGGCGGCAACCGCACTTTCGAACTGCTGCGTCGTCCATGTGTGCGTCTCTTTGTTGATGTACTTCCATGCGTCCGTCGCCTCGAACACGTCGCGGTTGATCGCCATGCAGTGCGTCGTCATGCAGATGGGATAGAAATAATACGTCCCGTTCTTTTTGCTCGCCTTCTCGACGTTCTCCTGCACGCTCTTCATCTCTTCCCCCTCCCAAAGGTCGTTGAGAGAGACCATGAGATCGGTGCCCCAATAGTCGACGACGATGCGCTCGGGGCCTTCGAGGATGAGGTCGGGAAGAGTTCCCGAAGAGACCGCCTCCGCAATTTCTTTATCCCCGTTGGTGTAATCGAGGGTTTTGAGGGTGACGGCGATCTCGGGATGGGCGCGGCGGAACGCGGCGATGAGGGGCGCGACGGAATTGGCGTTCCCCCATTCCCCGACGGGATACGTCCAGAGGGAGATCTCCACCTCTGCGCCGCCCCCGTTCGTGCTGTCCGCAGGGGCGGGCGCACATGCCGCGGCAGTCATCAAAAGAGCGGCGGAAAGCACCGCCGACGCGAATTTTTTCATACCTTCTCCTTTTTCTCCCCGAGGAATTTCACGAGGAGTTTGCAGATCTCATCTATATCGATGGGCTTGGCGGTATGGGCGTTCATTCCGCTCTCCAAACAGCGGGCGATGTCGTCGGAGAAAGCGTCCGCGCTCATCGCGATGATGGGAACCGTCTTTGCGTCCGCACGCGAAAGGGCACGGATCGCCGCCGTTGCCTCGTAACCGTTCATCACGGGCATGCGAAGGTCCATGAACACCACGTCGTAATATCCCTCTTCGGAGGAGGCGAACATCTCCAAACAGAGCTTGCCGTTCTCCGCCGATTTGACTTCGAAGCCCACTTCGGAGAGAAGTTCGGTCGCGATCTCGCGGTTGAGTTCGTTGTCCTCCGCGAGAAGTGCCCGCCGCCCGCGGAAATCGTATTGGGGCTTTTCGGTAGCGGGAGAGAGACGTTCGCCCTCCGCGCGTTCGAAATCGAAGGTGAGATAGAACTCGGTGCCCTTGCCCGATTCGCTCGTGAGCCCGATGGTGCCGTGCATCGCGTCGACGAGATATTTTGTGATCGCCATGCCCAGCCCCGAGCCCTCGATCTGCCGCACCCGTCCGTCGTCCTCGCGGGCGAAGGCTTCGAACACTTTGGCTTGGAACTCTTCGGTCATGCCGATGCCCGTATCCCGCACGAGGAAGTGCACCCGCACGTAATTTTCTCCCAAGGGGGAATCTTCCTCGCGGCAGGAGAGGTAGATCTCCCCTTTCGCGGGCGTGAACTTGACGGAATTCCCGAGAAGATTGAGCAAAATCTGATTGAGGCGCACGCTGTCGCACAGCACAAAATCGCAGGGCAGGTCGGCATGGTCCGCCTTGAATACCTGCTGTTTGGTCTGGATCTGCGGCTGTACAATGGTGACGACCCCTTCGAGCGTCTCCTGCAAGGAGATGGGTTCGGGGTGAAGGTCGAGCTTCCCGCTCTCGATGCGGGACATATCGAGGATATCGTTGATGAGCCCCAAGAGATGCCGCCCCGAGGCGGAGATCTTGTCGAGACAGTTCTTCACCTGCGCCCGATCGTCGAGATTGGCGTTCGCGATCGCCGTCATGCCGACGATGCCGTTCATGGGCGTGCGGATGTCGTGGCTCATGTTGGAGAGGAATTCGCTCTTCGCGCGGTTGGCTTTCTCCGCCGCCGCCCTCATCTCTTCGAGTTCCCGCATGTGCCGCCGCGAAAAGTGAACGTAGATCGCGAACAGCGTGATGAGCGCGACGATGATGAACACACAGCTCATCGCCGCCGCCCAGATCCATGTGGTGCCGAGGGCGTTCACCGTCTGATCGATGGGTCCGTAGGGAAGGAAGAGAAGGAGATACCAAGAGGAGGAAGGCAAGGGCGTTTCATAGACGAACCGCCGCTGCCCGTTGAGGGTGAATTCCGCCGAGAAGATCTTCTGTTCCCCCATCGATTCCCGAAGGAGGGCGATATATTCCTCTTTGGAGATCTTCTCCCCGTCTACCCTCGTCTCGCCATATCGCTCGGCGACGCGGTCGAAATAGTTGGTGTCGGTGCTCTCCGTCCCGTCGAAGATGATAATGCGCCCGTCGGGATCGATGATGAAGTAATAGGTGGGCGCACCCTCCGCATCCGCCGAGAGCGTGTCCCGAATATAGGAAATGGGGAGCGCGGCGACGAGCGCGACACTCTTTCCCCCTGCCGTCATATCATAGGCGGCGGGAACCCCCATCACGACGAAACTTCCGCCGTAGTCGTCCGACCCGCTCGTCATCGTCTCCGTTCCGCCGAGAATGGAAGCGAGGAAAGCGTCCCGATCGTCGATCGTGAGGTCGCTCCCGTACAGCATCTCCGTCGTGCCGTCCGCGGCGCACAGCGCGAGATGATCGAACCCGCGCAGCCTCGCCTGATGGTTGAGAAGGACGCGGCGGGTCTCGTTGTCCATTTCCCGTTCGGGCGGGACAGCGTCGGCAAGGGCACTCACCTGCGCGAGACGAAGTTCGAACGTGGTGCCGAAATGCGCGACGGATTGCTCGCTCGTCTGCTTCATATAGAGAGAACCGAGCTCCCCGACCGCGTCCGCGCCCCGCTTGCTCATGAGGTACGCCATGAGGGAAACGACCGCAACGCAAAGCAGCGAAATGCTCACGATGCCGATGACCAAAAAGCGGATCGCACGGTTCTTCACGGTCTGTTCCCTCCTTATGGATTTTCTTTTGTTATAACACAATCCGTTCAAAATGTAAAGCGATAAGCGCGAATTTGCCCCGATTTTTCAATTTCTCATACAAAGGATAATTTTGTTGATGGATTTTGCTCTATGTTTTGCTCTCTGTTTTTCTCTCGGCTCCCCCTCTCGCACCTCATTTCGAGCGCAGTCGAGAAATCTCGCACGGTTCCCAACACGCATGTACGTCCATACCCCCACCTCATTTCGAGCGCAGTCGAGAAATCTCGCACGGTTCCCAACACGCATGTACGTCCATACCCTCACCTCATTTCGAGCGCAGTCGAGAAATCTCGCACGGTTCCCAACACGCATGTATGTATGAAGTTGGGCGAGATCCTTCACTGCGTTACTTCGCCTTGCGGCTCGTGCGCCCTTCGGTCGGGCAGGATGAGGTGCGAGGCGCGTACTCCACCCTGTCCATCTCTTGGCTC
>CANPWF010000149.1 GCA_947581885.1 uncultured Clostridia bacterium | reverse complement strand
GCGGAAAACGGGCTCGTGCGGGCTTCCTTCTCCCCCTTTCAGGGCATGCGGGAGAAGAACGCGCTCATCGCCGCTCTGAAAAAACTGCAATGACTACATCCGTTTGAGCTGTTCGGCGAGGCGATAGAGTTTTTTCCGCTTGCCCGCGTCGAGCATGGGCGCGAAACGAGCGCAGAAGTCGTCGATCTGCTCGTTGGTGAGCGTCCCCGCCCTCTTCCCCTCCGCCGCGCGGGCGTAGATCTCTTTCAGGAGTTCCCCTTCGCCCTTGGCGGCGGAAGCGATCGCTTGCCCGATCTCGTCTTTTCCGTTGTCCCCTTCCTCATAGCTCAGAAAATCCTTCATAGTCACCTCTCTGCATTGTATGCCGTGCACACGCCGATTGACAGCGGCATACCATGAAAGTATGGATACGACCGTGCTCCTTCTTCTTTTGATCATGCTCCTCGGCGGCGAGGATGCAAACCGCAACCTTCGCTCCTTCCTCTCCTTCTATCGGGAGAACAGGGACATCGTCGCCGCATTGGCGGGGAATCCTTCCGCGCGAGAAAAGGAACCCGCCAAGGAGAGCCCTTCCCCGTCCGCCCAAAAAGAAAACCGACCCAAAGACAGGGTCGGCTCCGTGAACATTCTCGAAGAATACTTAAAGCGTACGGTTTAGAACACCGCGTCCAAAAATTCGTCCCGCGCGGAGGGAAGAAGGGGCGCGGAGACGGCGTTCTCCCCCTCGGCGACGATCCCCGTCCCGTGGATACAGGTTCCGTCGGGCCAGAGCACGCGGGAGACGGTGAGGCGGATGACGTTGCCGTCTTGGGCGGTGAAGTGCGCCTGCATCACCCCCTTCCCGAAGGTATGCGCCCTGCCATCCTCGCCGACGCGGACGAAGATATCGGCGGGCGAGATCGTCTTATAGGAGAGCATCGCGCCGATGAACGCCTCCGAAGCGGACGCGCTGTTCTCGTCGGCGAGCACGCGGATACGGGAATTTTCCGAAAAGTAATCGGAAAAGTCGTTGCCGTTCGCGCGGTACGTCTCCCCTTTTCCGTAATCGGGGGCGGTGGCGACGATCGGCCGTTTGCCGTCCGCTTCCCTCAGAAGGTGGGAAAGCATCTCGCACATCGAGGAGAGATACCCGCCGCCGTTGGAGCGAACGTCGATCGTCAAATTTGTTTTGCCGTTCTCCTTCATCTTGTGAAGGCAACGTTCGAACTCCTCCGCGACGTTCCCCTCGAACTGCGAAATGCGGAGATAGGCACTGTCGGCGGGAAGGTCCATCCCTTCCCCAACGCGGGTGAGGACAAGCTCGTTCCCTTCCGTGCGGAAGCGGTACGTTCCGCTGTTATCCGCGTATTCGCAGTACGCGCCGAGGTAATCTTCCCGAGAAACAGAGACGATCTTCGCGTCCGAACCGTCCTCTTCGTACCCCACGGCGAGCACGCAGCTGTTCTTTTCGCGGAGGAAGGCAAGCGTCTCGTCGGTATTGCCCGTGCGGAGGGAAGTTTCGCTCTCCCCGAACTTCGTGATGTACATGCCGCGCTCCACGCCCGCCCGCTCGGCGGGGGAATTGCCGACGGTGCGATACACCCGCGCCGTCTCTTCCGCAGTGCTCAGCGAAATGCCGTAGCCCGAATTCTTCCCCTGCCCCTCGGCGAGCACTTGGTCGTACTCCTCCTTTGTATAATGGGTGCAGAAGCGATCGAGCTCGAACGTATCATAGAGGGAGTTGTACAGCTCGTCCTTGTCGACATCGAGATAGTAGTTGTCCGCGACCGTATCCACCATCTTGGCGAGCGAGCGGGCGCGGCGGTCTACGGAGAAATATCCGCCCACCCAGCCCACGGCAACGAGCGCGAGCGCGGTAAGGACGGATACGACGGCGAGAACTGCTTTTCGTTTGTTTCTTTTGGGTGTCTCTTCGATCTCCGCGGAAGGATCGCGGGCGGAATTCTGTTTCATACGCCTCCTTTACGATTGCAAGAGTTTATACAGGATCGTGATCACGCGGAAGGTGACCGCGTCCGAGAATTTGCGGATGTTGAGCCCCGTCGCCCGCTCGATCTTGTCGAGACGGTACATCAGGGTGTTGCGGTGCATGTAGAGGTTGCGGCTCGTCTCGGAGACGTTGAGGCTGCTCTCCAAGAACTCTTCCGCCGTCTCCGCCATATCTTCGTCCTCGAAGATCTCCTCCGCCCCCGAAGCGCAGAACTGCTCCATATAATCTTTGAGGCGAAGGCGGGGCACGTCCTCGAGCATGCGGACAAGCAAATACTCGCGGTAGGAATGCACTTCCCCTTTGGCGTTCAGAAGGCCGCTCATGCGAACGGCGGTCACCGCCTGATTGTAGGATATGGCGATCTCGCCGAAGGTGTTCATCGCGCACCCCACGCCGACGCGGGCGCGGATGCCCGTCTCCTCATAGAGGGACTGCACGAGGAACTGCCCGAACTCGTAGGGCGTTTGCCCCTCGTCCGAAAAGCGAACGACGGCGATGCGGGTGTCGTCCATGCTCACGGCAAGATCGGGCGTGCCGTCGAGGCAACCCTCGATATGTGCGAGGGCGGCGGGAAGATTTTTGGAGGGGAGAAGGTCGACCGCAAAACAGGGAGCGTCCGCCAAATTGTATTTGGTGAGGAAGCGGAACGCCTGCCACTGCCCGCCCTCGCCGAGAAGGATGGCGCGAAGGCTCTCGCGCTTATCGGGAGAGGCCTGCCGCATATCGTACCCTTCGAGGAGAAAGGCGACGAGCTTCGCCGTCTCTTCGGCGTGTTCGCCAAAGCCCGCAAGATACAGCGTCGTCTCCTCCCCTTCCCAAACGATGGAGAAGGGCAACTCCTCCCCGCCCCGCGAAGTGAGGGAAACGTCCGCCCCCGTGCGGCGCAGTATTTCGGACAATATCGATGAAAGGCGATCCTGTGCTGTGTTCATAGCATCCTCCGCGGGGAAGAATTTATTCTTCTGCCCCCATGCGTAAAACGATTATACCATGTCCAAAATAAAATAGCAAGGGTTTTTTGAAAATGGGCATACCATGTTCGGGTTTTTTTGTGCGCATTGACCGAATCGGACGGAAAATGGGCATACCATGTCCGCATTCGTGGAGAACTTGCACAAAAAAAGATTTTTTCTCGGATTTCCCGTCGACACTCTTGACATGGTATGGGGATTATGCTATAATAGAGGCAATTTCGGGGTACCATGCCCGAATTTACCATCAAAACGAATCGGGAGATATTTTATGACTTCTATTTCGGAATCGGCGGAGCTTGTCCCCGAGGTCGAGGCGGAACAGCCGAAAAGGTCGGTCGCGGGATATCGCGTCCTCGCCGTCCTCGTCTTTCTGATCGCGGCGGGCGGGCTCTTCCTCGGCGCGATCCCGTCGCTGCCTTCCTATATCGGCGGGGCGAGCTTCCTGACGGGGTCCCTGCTTTCGGGCGGATACGACCTCTTGAAAGTCGTGTTCAGCGGCTTCTCCGCGTACTTCTCGGGGGGCGTTGTCGCCGTCTCGCTGAACGTCGTCTTTCTCGCCGTCTATGGTTTCTTGGCGGTCGCCGTCCTTATTTCTCTCACCTGTATGATCGTGTCGCTCTGCTCGCGCAAGGCGGCGGAAAAGAGCGCGATGTGCTCGGCTGTCTTTTCCTATCTCGCCTACTTCGGCGCGTTCGCTTGGGCGGTCCTGATCGCAAACGCGGCGGGCAGTCCCGGCGGGACTCCTTTCTCCGCGGACACGGTCGACGCGGCTTCGGGCATCACGGCGGGTTCCCTCTTTGTGATCCTCGCCGTCACCGCGATCGTGCGGCGCAAGGGCGCGGGCTTCGCGCATGTGTGCCTGCACCTTCTCGTGCTCGCGGTCGTGCTCGCGGTCGTCTATCCCTCCACTTTGACGGAGGACGCTCCCTACGCCCTCAACCTCATCAACGCGTTCGGCGCGATGACCCTCGTTGCGGCAGGAAAGACCTTGCTCGGCTCGGCGACCCTTCTGATGCTCGGTGCGATCGCTCTTTGCATCATCGTCTCCGCGGTGAGAATGGGCGGAAAAAAGGCTTGGGCGGTCGATGCCGCCTCGTACGGCGCACTCACCGCCTTCGTTGTGTTCTATGCGATCTGCGCGATCCTCGCCAACGACGACAAGATGGCGTTCTTCTCCAAACAGCTGATGCCCGCCATTCTGCTCCTCGTCGCGCCCGTTGCCGCGCTCCTGTTTGCGGTCGTCGCCGCGCTCATCGCGCACAAACACGCCTCGGAAGCCGTAGAAACGGCGGAAGAAGAGACGGAAACACCCAAAGCGGACGAAGAATTCGCGCCTATCGCCGCAAAAGAGGCGGAAAAACCCGCCGAACCCGCGCCCGAGCCTCCCGCGCCCGAACCTCCCATCACCGAATTCGAGCGGCGGATGGCGGCACTCGCGAGCGGTGCCCAGCCCGAAGCGGT
>CANPWF010000148.1 GCA_947581885.1 uncultured Clostridia bacterium | reverse complement strand
GAAAAAGCTCTTTGAGGACAGGGTGCTGGTGGGCTGCGTGGGCGGCCACACCCTGCGGGACACTTCCCCCAAAGGGGGCAGCGAGGGGGAGCGCGGTTCGTTCCCCTCAAACGGGCGGCGGGAGAAAGTGCCAACACAACAGGAAAAGAACGGTTCGGGCATTTTCCGTAAATTTTTCAAAGTTATGAAAAACGCGTGACAAACCCGCCGTCCCCTTGGTATAATGAAAAAGACCGTTACGCAAGGGGAAATCGTTCATGAGCGCGTGGGATGTCGTAAAAATCATCATGCAGATCCTCGGGGGGATGGGAGCATTTCTTGTGGGAATGAAGATCCTCTCCGAGAACATGACGCGTCTCGCGCACGGAAAACTCCAAAGGATGCTCAACAAAACGTCCAAGAGCAGGCTCGCGGGCGTGGGCATCGGGGCGGGAATGACCATTCTCGGGCAGAGTTCCGCCTTCACGACGGTCATGGTCGTCGGTCTCGTCAACGCGGGCATCATGACGCTCTTTCAGGCGACCGCCATTATCATGGGCGCGAACATCGGCACGACGCTCAACGCATGGGTGATCGCCGTCGCGGGGTCGGATATCACCGCCCTCTTTTTGTGCCTCTCCGCCGTCGGCGTGTTCACCACGATGTTTGCAAGGAGCGAGAGGGGAAAGACGGTCGGCAACGTCATCGCGTCCTTCGGGCTTATCTTTGTCGGGCTCAAATTCATGTCGTCCGCGCTCACCTTCGAAGAGGGGACGGAAGCGTTCGTCGCGGTTTCCGAACTGCTCGGAACGCCCCTGCACCCTCTCCTTCTCCTCCTCATCGGCATCGCCATCACCGCGCTCGTGCAATCTTCCACGGCGGTGAACGCCATCATCATCACGATGGCATCCCTCGGGCTCGTCATCGGCGGGGGAGGGAACGCGCCCCTCTACATCATCATCGGCTCCAATATCGGCACCTGCGTCACCGCGCTCATCTCCTCGCTCGGAGCGTCCCCCAACGCCAAACGCGCCGCCGTCATCCACTTCCTCTTCAACTTCTTCGGCGCGATCATCTTCACCGTCATCCTTCTCTGTTGGAAGGGCTTCGCCGATACGGTTCTCGCGGGCATCTTCCCGTCCGATATCACCGTCTCGGGGAGATCGATCGGCATCACCTTGCAGATCGCGACCTTCCATACCCTCTTCAACGTCATCAACACGCTATTGTTCTTGCCGTTCGTGAAGGGGTTCGTGTGGATCGCCGACTTTTTGGTGCGGGACAAGAAGGGGCAGGAGCCCGAAAAAGTCCCCGCGCCCGTCCTTTTCGGGGAATTGGACGACCGCCTTCTCCGCAGCCCTTCCGTCGCCCTCGGCTATTTGTATCAGGAGACGGGGAAGGTGTTCACCTTCGCGATGAATACCCTCACGCAGTCCTTCACGGCGTTCCTTGAAAAGGACGTATCGGCGGCGGACGAGATCCATATAGAGAACGAAGAGCTCGCCGAAGCGAACAAACGCGCCGTCTCTTACCTTGTAAAACTCGCGGGGCAGTCCCCCGTCATGGAGGACGAAAAGACGATCTCCACCCTGCACTATGTCCTCAACGACATCATGCGTGTAGGGGAGCTCGCCGATAACGTCACCAAATATACCCGCCACTATGTGGACGACGATCTCATCTTTTCGGATGAATTCCTCTCGATGACGGAAGGGATGTTCGAGAAGATCAAGAAGCTGTACGTCGTCTCGCTTGCGACCTTCTTGTATCGCGACCGCTCCCGCCTCGCCGATGTCGACGCATTGGAGGACGAGATCGACCGCGACAGGAAGGACCTCGTCGACCGCCATATCAAGCGGCTCAACGAGGGGAGATGCCAGCCGCAGAATTCGAGCGTGTTCATCAATCTCGTTGCCAATCTCGAACGTGCGGCGGACCATATCACCTACATCGCGCACTCGGTAGAGAGCGCGGGCACGGGCAGGGAGAGCGTCCACCTCGGATGAATTCCCGCCCATATCAAACGGAGAAACTATGAAGATCACGATTTCGGCGGGGGGGACCCCCGTCCGCCCCGACAGCGTGGGGCTCTTTCTGGAAGATCTGAACTATGCGATCGACGGCGGGTTGTACGCCGAGATGCTCGAAAACCGCAATTTCGAGGCGAAGGATGTGTGCGGGGAACGGGACCGCGTCACCGCCCTCGACGACGGAAGTTATGCTTGGGAAGCCGAAGAGGGGGCCGTTATCAAGATCAAGACGGACCGTCCGCTCTGTTCGGAGAACCCCCACTACATGCGTCTCACGGCGACAAAGGCAAACGTCGGCATCAAAAACAAGGCGTACGACGGGCTGTATCTCAAAGCCAAAACGGGGTACAAGATCTCCTTCTACGCCCGCTCTTACGACTACAAGGGCAAAGTTTTCGTCGGCGCGGAGGGGGAAGAGTTTTCCCTCGGGAAGAAGATCGGGCTCAAAGCGGACGGCAAGTGGAAGAAATATTCCTTCCGCGTCAAATGCAAAACGGAGACCGAAGCGGCCTTTGTATTCCGCCTTCTCAAAGAGGGGACGGTGCACATCGACGCTTTCTCCATGATGCCCGAGGACGCGGTGCTCGGCGTGTTCCGCCGCGACCTCGTCCAACTCTTGAAGGAAGTGAACCCGAGCTTCTTGCGCTTCCCGGGCGGGTGCGTCATGGAAGGAAACGGGCTGAACAACCGCTATCAGTGGAAGAACTCCATCGGCGTACCCGAACGCAGAAAGCACAATTGGAACCGCTGGGCGATGCACGGCGCGAACGCGGAAAACGGCTTCCGTTCTCCCTTCTCGCACTACGGGCAGACGCTCGGCATCGGCTACTATGAGTATTTCCGCCTGTGCGAACTCATCGGGGCGAAGGCATTCCCCGTCGTCAACCTCGGCATGGCGTGCCAATTCATGTCGTCGGAGAACGTCCCCGTCGACGATCCCGCTTTCGAGACGTTCGTGCAGGAAGCCCTCGACGTTGTGGAATTTGCGAACGGCGGCGCGGATACGCTGTGGGGAAGAGTGCGCGTCGAGATGGGGCACCCCGCTCCCTTCGGCTTGGAATATTTGGGGCTCGGCAACGAGCAGTGGGAAGAGGAGCCCGTCCTTCCCGACGGCACCAAGGGGAAAAATAACGAACTCTTCCGCCGCGTTTCCATCTTCGAAGCCCGCCTTCACGAAAAATATCCCGACTTGAAACTCATCGGCACCGCGGGTCCCGGGGTGGACAACGAGAGCTTCGAGAGGGCTTGGAGTTGGACGAGGGAACGCCTTCAAGAGAAGGAGAACTTCGTCTATGCCACCGACGAACACTTCTACGTTCCCCCGAAATGGCTGTACGAGAACGCAAACCGATACGATAGCTACCCGCGGACGGGGCTCGTCTGCGTGGGGGAATTCGCGGCGCACGTTCCGGATACGGGCGCGGGAGAGACGGAGGACCCTCTCAACAACTGTTGGGAAGGGGCTCTCGCCGAGGCGGCATTTTTAACGGGTACCGAGCGCAACGGAGATATTATTCCCATGAAGTGCTATGCGCCCCTTCTCGCCCGCGTCGGCTATTCGCAGTGGTGCCCCGTGCTCATCCGATTTAACGGCAAGAGCGCGTTCGGCACGCCGAGCTACTACGTGCAAAAGCTGTTCAGCCTGTATACGGGGGACCGTTCTCTCCCCGTGGAATGCGACGGGAAGGACGTGTACGTCTCCGCGACGGAGCGCGACGGGACGATCTTTGTGAAAGTCGTCAACGCGGGCGAAGAGGAGATCGAGACGGAAGTGGAGACCCCTTCGGGCGAACTCGCCCGCATCTTGCGGATGGAAGGGGACCTTCGAGACGTGAATTCGTTTGAAGAACCGCAAAAAGTCGCCCCCGTCGAGGTCGCTCCCGCCGCCCCGCACACTCTTACCCTCCCCCCGCACACCTTCACCGTCCTGATTTTCAGAAAGTGATTTCCCTCTCGGCTCCCCCTTTGGGGGAGCTGTTTTTTACGTCGTTTTTTCTTGGTTCCTCCTCTGGGGGAGCTGGCACGCCCCGCCCTTGGGGGCGTGACTGAGGGGGTGTGAGTGTACGAAACTGTATAATCACGTCATTCCGAGCAGCTGTCCGACCGTGCCATTTACGGTCGGACAGCGTCGTCGAGGAATCACCTTAGACTTATGTTCTTAAAACTGCGGTGACCCATTCGACACGCCGCAAGGGCAGCGGCGGCTCAGGGTGACGTAATTTTATAACAGTCCGTACTCCTCCCACCAACGCACATGTACGTCCATACCCCTTGCACCTCATTTCGAGCGCAGTCGAGAAATCTCTCACTTCTCGCAACGGACATGTACGTATGGAGTTGGGCGGGATCCCTTCACTTCGTTACTTCGCCTTGCGGCTCGTGCGCCCTACGGTCGGGCAGGATGAGGTGAGGGGGGGTACGAACGCCGAAAGGAAGTGTCCGCCCACC
>CANPWF010000147.1 GCA_947581885.1 uncultured Clostridia bacterium | reverse complement strand
ATGAGCCCGATTCAATACCGAACTCATTCACAATTCATCTAATTAAATTATTGTCCAACTTTTGGGGTTCGCTTCACAGCGGGCGGTCGAGGAGTAAGTCCCGAATATATCGCGCCGCGTCGCAAAAATTGCGACGCGGCGCGTTTTTTATGCCTCTTTCCCCTTTTGAAATAGGGCTGTAAATAACTTGACAAAACCCGATCCCCTCTGCTATAATCCAAGGAAGCGGGGCTCTCCAAGGAAGCGGGACTCTCCCGCGCAGGAGCCGAAATGACCGAACGCACAAAAAGAAAAACTTTTTACGACTATCTTCCCGCAATCATCGTGGCGGTGAGCACGGTGTTTACGCTCATCCTTTACTCCACCTATTACGCCGAACGCAAGCTGAGTTCGTACGCCGCCATGGCGATCGGGGCGGTCGCGCCCTTCGCCCTCGTCTTTGTGAACAGAAAATGCAGGCTCAATCTCCCCTATCTTCTCGTATGCTGTACCTGCCTTCACATCTTTGCGTGCATCGATTTGGGGACGGTGTTAGACGTGTATCACTTTCTCCCCGCGTGGGATCTCGTGATGCACGGCGCGTTCGGCATCCTCGGTGCCGCCATTCTCTACTATCTCATCCTTCGTTTTGAGGGGGAAGTGAAGGCTTGGCACTATCTCGCCATTTTCCTCGGCACGATCGCCATCGGCGCGATCTGGGAGATGTACGAATTCGTCGCCGATCTTCTCATCCACACCGATATGCAGCGGGTGCAGGAGGCGATCGCAAACGGTAATTCCCCCATCGCCGATACGATGACGGACATGATGATCGCCGCCCTCGGGGCCGCCGTCTACCTTCTAATCGCGGGGCTCAGAGATTTCGCCGCCCGAAGAAGAGGTTAGCCCTTCCTCGATGATCTGCGCCGCCAAAAAGACGAGTTCGGCGCAGGGACGTTTGCGGTAATACGCCGCCGTGCGGGCTTCGGGGTTCCCCCCTTTGGAAGCGTCGACACCCGCACCCGAGAGGAGGGTGCCGCAGTTGATACTCCCCGTTTCGGCGGAGAACTTCTCTGCAAACGAGCGGACGAGCGCGTACACATCCGCCTTGCTCTCCCCGCGGTGCAGAAGCCCCAAAGCGACCGCCCCGCCCGAAACCGCGCCGCACGTCTCCCGCAAGCGGGCAAGCCCGCCGCCGAGAGGAAGGAGCGCGGCAGTCAGCGTCTCCTCGTCTGTATGGAGAAGGTCTGAAAAGGCGAGCCCCACCGCCTGCGCACAGTTGTATCCGCCCAAAAAGTACCCTTTCGCCCGTTCTGCTCTCGTCATTTTTTCTACCCCATTCTTCGATTTTCGTGTGTTTTTCGCTTTTCTTTGCGGAAAAGCACCTGCGTCTTATGAACCTCTACTTTTCGACAACGCTCCCCCGCGATGCCTTCCTGCAAGAGGCGTTCCGTCGGGAAAATATTCCTCTCCCTTCGCCGCTTCCGCGCACCGCAAGCGGCAAGCCCGTGCTACCCGACGGCTTTTTCAGCCTCACGCACAGTGGGAACTTTCTCGCCGTCGCGATCGGGAAGGAGCCCGTCGGCTTGGACGCGGAACGGCGCACGGCGCGAAAGACGGATGCCATTTCGAAACGCCTCACCGAAGAGGAAAGAAAGGAAGATCTCCTCGAACTCTGGACGGCGAAGGAGGCGTTCGTCAAATACAGGGGCGGCACCCTCGCCCGTCTCCTTCCCCGCCTCGTGTATACGAACGGGACGCTCTGTTCGGACAACAAACTTCTCCCCGTCGTTTGCAAACATTTCGAGCTCGAAGGCTGCGTGCTTTGCCTTTGCACCGAGAAGGCGGAGGACCCTACGCCCATCCGCCTGTAATGCTCGGCTTTCCGAAAGGTTCCGATAGCCCTATTTTACCATAACTCCGCGGTCCCGTCAAGGGATCATTTTCCTTTGACGCGGGCGAGATCGGTGTTGTCCTTCCTGCGGTCGGAAAGAGCCTTTACGGGGTGCTCTTTGTTCTGCACGCGGTAGTCGTACTTGAAGGCGGAGATCGCCTTGTCGATGACGAGATGGGTGCCCACACTCTGCACTTTGCCGTTGATCTTGGAATTGTAGCCGAAATAGCGGAAGGTATCGGGCACCTTGTCGAGCTCTTCCCACCCCTCTTCGACGGCGGTAAGCCGCACGCTCTTCAGAATTTCCCGCACATATTCCTTTTGCGAGCGGAATTTCAACAGTTCGGGGAACGCCCCGCCCTCGGGGAATACCTGCTGCCATACCTTCCCCTCGTACGTTTTGAGAAGGTCCGCCGCCTCGTGAAGGTGAGCGACTTCCTCTTCGAAGTGCATCTCCCAGATCTTTTTGATCCGCTCGTCCTTCTCGTCCATATAGCACGAATAGTAGAGATAGCACTCGGTGTACTCGTTCATGAGAAGGGCTTCCCACCATGAAATCATCGGGTCTTTGAGGGAACCGTACCCCGTGACGTGCTGTTCCTCGATCATGGCGATCTCGTTGTAGAGCTTTCTTCCCAAGGGGGAAGCATAGAGATTGCCGACATTCATATAGTAGTTCATCGTCTGCTGTTCGGCGGCGGTGATGATGTTGATGTTGAGCTTGGTCTTTAAGTCGTTGAGATAGCAGTTGATGGAGAAGTTCACGTCGTCGTGCGGGTGGCGGTACTCCGCGACGGTGGGCCGCCCGGGCATGATCTCGGTGTAGTCCCCCACGAGCTTTTTGGGATCCCCGCCCTTTTCGAGCTCCATGAGATCGGAATACCGATACAGGTGATCGAAATCCTCCAAGAGGGCGAAATCGAGCTGTTTTTTCACATAGGAATTCTTTTCGGTGACGGCGAGGTTGGCGGTCAAGTCCACGGCGAGTTGTTCGTAGCCGATGGTGTGTTCCAAGATGCTCTCGTTGGAAGGCTTCAACGAAGCCACCCGCTTTTGTTGGATCTGCTCCCCCCTCCGCATGACGGCGAGCCGCCTTCGAACATCGTTGTTGGCGCAGTGGCGGGTGAAAGCATTGGAGAAGCGCACGCTCTCGAACTCCGTCCCGTTCATCAAAATGACGCGAAGGCGGGTGTACGGGTCCACTTCGTTCTTGTTGTACGGCTTGACGAGCACCTTATTCCAGCTTGTAAAAATTCTGTCTGCCTTTTGCGGCTTGCATTCAAACGGATTCATGATCCCTCCTTTTCCCAAGGTTTTTCCCATCGGGAGAAAAAGTATTCCCGCCCTTGCCTTTTTCCCGCAAAGTTGTTATAATAGAAAAAAGGAGAACAAGATGATCGGTTGTGTGATCGCCATGGAGAGTGAGGCGGAAGTTTTGCTCGGCGCAATGGAAGTGGAAAACATCCGTACCGTGTACGGGAAACCCGTGTATTTCGGGAAGGCGTTCGGGAAAGAGATCGTGCTCGTCGTCTCGGCGGAGGGGAAAGTCAACGCCGCCGCGGGGGCTTGTGCCGCCATTTCGGCGGGCGCGGACGTTGTTCTGAACTTCGGCGTTGCGGGCGGATTACAGCCCGAAAATACTGCGGTCGGCGAGCTGTATCTCATCGAAAAGGCGGTGCAGTACGATTTCGACCTCCATCAACTTTCGGGCAAAGAAATCGGCACCCTTCCCGAGGAAGAGGAGAACTTTCTCCCCCTACACCTTCCCAACCTGCCCTATCCCCGCCGCGCATTGGGCACGGGGGATCGGTTCGACGATTCGCCCGTCGATCACGACCTGCTCCTTCGCCTCGGGTGCGATATCCGAGATATGGAGGGCGGCGCAATTGCGCAGGTGTGCAAGTATGCAGGGGTGCCCTTTGTCTCGGTGAAGGCGATTTCCGACGTGTACGGTTCGGGTTCGACGACCGAGCAATTCCGTAAAAACTGCAAACAGGCTCTTTTGGAGCTGCAAGCGAATATAAAGGAAATTTTGGAGAGTTTATGAAAAAGATCCCCTCTTTTGAAAAGGATCACGACAATTTGAGCGTCGGTCTGCACGCGCGGACGGACGCGAACGGGATCACCACCTTCGATCTCCGCTTCAAGAAGCCCAACGCGGGCGACTACATCTCCCCCGCCGCCCTGCACTCTGTCGAGCACATGCTCGCAACTTCCTTTCGCGAACTCGGCGGCGACGACATCGTCTACTTCGGACCCATGGGCTGCCGCACGGGATTCTATCTTTTAACGCTTCGGAGAAGTTTTGAGGAAGCGAGGGCTCTCATTTTGAAGGCGATCGACGTTGCCCTCGGCTACGACGTTGTCCCCGGCGCGACCCGCAAGGAATGCGGCAACTACCTCGACCACGACCTTCCCGCCGCAAAAGCGGAATTGCAAAAATACCGCGAAATTTTATTGGGGTGAAGGGGGATTTCACCCCTGCCCCCCTTGGCTCCCCCTTTGGGGGAGCTGTCACGCCGCCCCGTTCGCTCTCCCCCCCTTGGCTCCCCCTTTGGGGGAGCCGGCACGCCGCCCTTGGCGTGACTGAGGGGGTGAGAGTGTAC
>CANPWF010000146.1 GCA_947581885.1 uncultured Clostridia bacterium | reverse complement strand
CGAGATCCTTCGACTCCGCTTCGCTCCGCTACTTCGCCTTGCGGCTCGTGCGCCCTTCGGTCGGACAGGATGAGGTGAGAGTGCCGTACTCCATCCGCCCGTTCCTTGGCTCCCCCGTTGGGGGAGCTGTCACGCCCCGCCCTTGGGGCGTGACTGAGGGGGTGTGCTCTCCCGCCCCACGTCATTCTACCCCCTCTGCTCTTGACAAATCGTCCGTATATCTGTTACAATAATACTATGCTTGTGGAATACTTCTCCGCCGCCCATATCCTTTCGATGCTTGCCGTTGTGGTGTTTGTCGGCGGGCTGTATTTCGCGCTGAAAAACCGCTCCGATCATGTCCGCTTCGTCGTCATCCTCGTCCTCATCGGGCTCAACATTGTTCAGCACTTCTTCAAACAGTTCGTATGGAAAAACGAATGGGGCAAGCCCTTCGGCTCCATCAATACCGCCTACAACATGTGCGCGGCGATGATCCTTCTCTCCCCCTTCGCCTATCTTTGCGGCTGCAGAAGTCTCAAAGATTTTTGGGCGTGCGCGGGAACGGCGAGCGGGCTCGTGCCCATCGTGCTCCCCATGCGCTTCCTCGGCGAGACGATGTTCCAATGGGAATTCTTCCGCTCCTTTACCTGCCATGCCCTCCTCACGGCGAGCTGTTCGCTCCCTCTCCTTTGGGGAGAAGCCCGCCCCCGCCGCAGGGAGATCCCCCTCTACGGGCTGTACTTTCTCGCCGCCCTCTTCCTCGTGTATGCCAACAACTGCGTCTTTTATCTTCTCTTCGAAGGCTCCACCAAAGAGACGTTGTACGACGATCTTTTCGCCTACAATCCGATGCAGATCATGGGCCCCGAGTGGTATTTCCCGCAGTGGATCTTACGGCTTGTGCCCGCCTTTCTTCTGACTGCCGCGAACGGGCACCCTATCCCCGTTCTATGGTATGCGCACCTTCTGTATCCCGCCATCTTCGCGGTCGGCGTGCTCGTCGCGCCCTTCTTCGATAGGGATATGTGGGAATGTTTTCTTCCCCGAAAGAAAAGAAAAAATCGGGCGTTCCCCGCTTTCCTCCGCCTGTGCAAAGACAGGGAGAGAAACCGAGGCCGCGCCCGCTTTGAAAAAAATCGTTCTCTATGAATTTTCTTCCGTTTTGAGGATGCCCGCGAGGATTTCGCAGGCATTTTTTTGAAGCTCCGCCCTTGTTAAGTGCCCCTTCTTTCCGAGCTTTTTCTTCACGCCGCCGTGCTGATACCGCTTGATAACGTACCCGCCGCCCGGCATGAGGACGTTCACGCCCGCATACACCCGCGCCTCGTTGTTTTTTCGCTTGCCCGATTGCGGACAGCTCCCCTTTTTCATCCACCAATCGGTGACGACGCACCCGTCGAACCCCCACTCTCCGCGCAGAATTCCCCGCACGAGGGCGGCATTGTAGTGGGCGTACACGCCGTTGATCTTGTTATATGAGGTCATGAGGAAGTGGGGCTTCCCCTCCTTCACGCAGATCTCAAAGCCGCGAAGATAGAGTTCGCGAAGGGCGCGTTCGGAGAGGCGGGAATCGCTCCTGTTGCGATCCTCTTCCCGATTGTTGCAACAAAAATGCTTGGGGCAAGCCGAAACGCCGACGCTCTGCACCCCCCTTACTGCCGCCGCGGCGAGCTTCCCCGTAAGATACGGGTCCTCGGAGTAGTACTCGAAATTCCTGCCGCAGAGGGGGTCGCGGTGCAAGTTCATCGCGGGGGCGAGAAGGACGCGGGAGCCCCTCTCCTTCATCTCCTGCCCGACGGCGCGGTAGATTTTCTCGACGAGGGAAGGATCGAAGGTACAACCCAAGAGCGTTGCGCAAGGGAGAAGAGAGCTCGACGTGTTCAGCCGAATGCCCGAGGGCCCGTCCGTCATCGTGATCGGCGGAATGCCGCGGCCTCTTAAACTTTCCGTCACGCCGCCCATCACGCCCGCGTTGCCGTCCGCGCCGAGCGGGCTGTTCATCACGATCGCCCCGTACGAGATCGCCTCGAGCTCTTCGTCCGAAAAGGCGGAAACGAACTCCCCGACGCTCGCTCTCCCCTCTTTGACATCGGAGAAGGAAATCTTTCGGTCGGAAACGGGCAATTCGGAAGGGAGCGGCACTGTATAGGTGAGGGGCTTCGTCGGCTGTACGAGAACTTCTTCCGAAGAAAACGCTCCGATCTCTTGTGCCGAGCGAACGTCGCTTCCGCAGAAAATGCGGTACTCCCCTTTCAATTTTACAAAGCCGCCGCGGGTTCCGTCGAAGGACGCAAACGCCCGCTCGTCGAGGAGAAGTTCATGATGTTCCGTCTCGTTGGGAGCAAGAAGTTTTGTTTTATGGAAGGCGACGAGTTCCCGCGCGGGGTTTTCGAGTTCTCCCGTCGGCTTTTGCACGTACACCTGCACGACTTCCCTGCCGAACGTGTTCCCCGTGTTGGTGACGGAGAAAATCACCTTCTTCTCTTCATAGCGGGCGGAAATCGAAAAGGTCGTATAGGATAGCCCGAAGCCGAACGGGAAGAGAACTTTTTCTCTTGCCTTCGTCTCGAAATGACGGTAGCCGACGAAGATATCCTCGCCGTATACAACTTTTTTCCCGCCGCGGAAGGCGGAGGAAGGATAATCGGCATAGGCGCGGGCGAAGGTATCCGTCAGCTTTCCCGAGGGGGAAACTTTCCCCGTGAGAAGGTCGGCACAGGCGTTGCCCGTCTCCATGCCGCCCTGCCAGACGACGAGAACGGCGTTGACCTTATAGCGTTCGAGCCAAGAAAGGTCGACGGGGCTTCCGATGTTGAGAACGACGGCGACGCGGGGAAACGTCTTTATGACAAGGGCGAGCATATTCTCTTCCTCTTCGGAGAGAAGGTAGCTTCCGCGCGAAGGAAGGTTATCCATCTCCTCGCCCGCCGCCCTGCCGAGCACGACGACGGCGGTATCCGTCTCGCGGCGAGCGGTTTTTGCAAGTTCTTCCGATACGGGCATTTCGGGGTAGCTGTGCGGCCAGAACCCCCACCCGCCGCGTTCGATCGGGAACTTTTTTGAAAATTCGCGGTAGGCTTCGGAGAGCGACGTTACGAGGGGAAGTGCCTTCTCCAACCCGTCGAGAATGCTCACGCGGTAGGGCTTGATCACGTCCCCGCCCGAACCGTACCCGACGTAGAAGGTATCCGCCTGCGCCCGCCCGAAGAGGGCGATCCTCTTGGTGATGGGAAGCACGCCGTCGTTCTTTAAGAGCACAGCCCCTTCCGCCGCCGCACGGCGAAGGAGCGCGGGCATCCCCTCCGTCGCCGCGCTTTCCCCCTCGGGGTCGAGATGTTCTTCCTGCCGAAGGGGGCTATGAGAGAGGGCGAAATAGATCTTCGCCGCAGTATTCAATATCGTTTTCTTCAATTTACCCATTGAAATCAGTATAGCACGCTTTTTTCGTCCCGTCAACTTGCTTGCGTTTTTTCTCGGAAAGGAATATAATGGACGAAAACGTTTTCGAGGAAACTATGGAATTTCGGGAATTTTTGCGCACATCCTATACCTCCTACCATGCCGTGAAGAACGCGGCGGACTTTCTTACGGAAAACGGTTTTGTCCCCCTCAATGAGACGGAGCCGTGGAAATTGGGAAAAGGCGGCAAGTATTTCACCGTGCGCGGCGGGAGCATCGTTGCCTTCCGCGTGGGAGAGGACGCTTTCAAAATTATCGCGAGCCATACCGATTCGCCCTGCTTCAAGTTGAAGCCCAACGCCGAAACGGCGGAGAACGGCTTTACCAAACTCGGCGTGGAGGAGTACGGCGGCGCAGTGCGCTATTCCTTCTTCGACAGACCTCTCCGCATCGCGGGAAGAATCGTGAAGAGGACGGAAGAGGGCGTTGCATGTGAGGTGTATACGAGCGGATTTCCCGTCGTCATCCCCTCTCTCGCCATCCATCAGAACCGCTCGGTGAACGAGGGATTTGCGGTGAACGTGCAGACCGAACAGCCCGTTTTATCCCTCGGCGAGAGCAAACTGCCACTTCCCGAAGGGACCCTCGCCTACGACCTTTTCGCCGTGCCCGATACGCCCCCGACGGTGACGGGACTAAGCGGGGAATTTCTCCTCTCCCCCCGCCTCGACGATCTCGCCTGCGGATATTCTTCCCTTCTCGCGATTTCCGAAGAAAGTTGCCGCGGGACGTGCGTGGCGGCTCTTTTTGAGAGCGAGGAGATCGGCTCCCGCACCCGCGGCGGGGCGGCGGGCGATCTCTTGAAAAACGTGCTCCGCCGCATTTCTATTTCCCTCGGAAGGAGCGAAGAGGAACACGAGGCTCTGCTCTCCTGTTCCCTCCTCTTCTCGGCGGACAACGCCCACGCTCTTCACCCCAACCACCCCGAGACGAGCGATCCTTTTAACCGCGCCGTGCTCGGCGGCGGGATCGTCATCAAACAGCATGCGGGCGGGGCGTATACGACGGACGCGCTCACCGCGGCTGCCGCCGAAGCTCTCTTCGAAAAGGCGGGCAGCCGCGGTGAGCGCG